>JAKEFK010000073.1 GCA_022616075.1 bacterium | reverse complement strand
TGTTCTTCCACCACCGGAGCCGGCGCATTGCTCAGGAATTTCTCATTTGATAGTTTCTTCTCCACCACTGAAAGATCCGCAAGGATCTGTCTCAGTTCCTTTTGCAAACGATCTTTCTCGTTTTGTAGGTTGAGAACACCTGCGAGATCGATTCCTATTTCCGCATCCTTCAGGACGCCTCGAGCCAGCTGTTTGTCCTGCGGAAAATCAGACACAAACTCCAAGCGTTCGCAACGCGTGAGTAACCGAACTTCCTTCTCTTGAGATTCAACCAGATTCTGGAGCGATCCTCCTTTCACAAACACGTGAATTTTTTTCGATGGCTCGATGTTCATTTCAGTCCGCACCTGTCTGATCTTCCCGATGAACTCCATCAATAGAGCAAACTGGTCTTCCGAGTCGATACTGATATATTTCTCATCTCTCTGCGGATATTTTGCAATCATCAAGGCCTTACTCGATCGTGCTCGCTCTGGGATCTGCTGGTATAGATATTCAGTAACGAACGGAACGAATGGATGGAGCAGCTTCAAAACATCGGAAACTCTCTCAAGCAACAACCCTTTCTTTCCGGAGGCTCGCCTGGTATCACCGCTTAAATGAGGTTTGATCCATTCGATGTACCAGTCGCAGAACTCGTGCCACAAAAACTGGTACGCAGCGTTGGCAGCCAGATCAAAACGATATTCACTCAAACAAGAATTTATCTCTCCAGCGACTCTGTGGAATCGTGACGTGATCCACCGGTCTCCCAGATCCCAGGAAGAGACCGGCAAAGGAGTGAGGTCGTCGTTCTCATTGACTTTCAAAAGAGCAAAACGGACTGAATTCCATAATTTGTTCAGAAAAGCTTTATAGCCCTGGACTCTCTTTGTGGAAAGCGGAATGTCAGGTCCGGGAACAGCAAGAACCGCCAGTGCGAATCGCATCGCGTCTGTTCCATATTCATCAATGACTTCCATGGGATCGATCACATTTCCGCGGCTCTTGCTCATTTTCTGTCCGTGTTCGTCCCGAACGAGACCGTGGATATACGTTTCACGAAAAGGGACCTTACCGGTAAACTTCAAACCCAACATGATCATTCGGGCGACCCAGAAGAAAATGATGTCGAAACCGGTAATTAATAAATTAGTAGGATAGTAGTAGTTTAGCTCCGGGGTTTGATCCGGCCATCCGAAGACAGAAAAGGGCCAGAGGCCGGAGGAGAACCACGTGTCGAGCACATCTGTTTCCTGACGAATATTTGCGGATCCGCAATGCGCGCATTTTTGCGGCGTATCCACTTCCGAGGTCATGCGGCTGCATTGTTCACAATTCCAAACCGGGATGCGGTGGCCCCACCAGAGCTGCCTGCTAATGCACCAGTCATGAATGTTGCGCATCCATTCAAAATAAACGCGGGTCCAGCTTTCCGGATAAAAACGAATTTCTCCTTTCTCCACCGCTTCGATTGCGGGAGCAGCCAGCGATGCGATTTTCACAAACCACTGAGCGGAGAGAAGCGGCTCCACGATCGTTTTGCACCGGTCGCATTTCCCGAGCGCGTAAATGTGTTTTTCCTGACGTACAAGCAATCCGGCGGAAGTCAAATCTTCGATCACGCGTTTGCGCGCCTCAAAACGGTCGAGCCCCGCATAGGGTCCGGCAGGAGGAAGCATCTTGCCGTCTCCATCGATCACAAGTAAAGCCGGAATGTTGTTCCGCTGCGCCGCAAGAAAATCATTGGGATCGTGAGCCGGAGTGATTTTCACAGCGCCTGTTCCAAACTCACGGTTTACAAAGGAATCAGCAATCACAGGGATCGGCCTGTTCAGTAAGGGTTGAATTGCAGTTTTTCCAACAAGGTGCCGGTATCTTTCATCCTCGGGATGCACCGCGATAGCGGTGTCCCCCAGCATCGTTTCGGGCCGCGTCGTTGCGACCGTGATGAACTCCTTCTCTCCCTGAATCGGATAGCGCACATAATGAAGTTGCCCTTCGGTTTGTTCGTGCCGCACTTCCAGATCGGAAAGCGCAGTCTTGCAGCGAGGACACCAGTTAACAACGTACTCGCCTTTATAAATCAGACCCTCGCGGAACAATTGAACGAAGGCCGTGCGCACCGCGCGAGATAATCCTTCGTCAAGCGTGAAGCGTTCCCTGGACCAATCGACTGAGGCCCCGAGTTTTTGAAGCCTTTGCGTAATCAGTCCGTGGCTATACTCTTTCCATTGCCACGCCCTCTGTTCAAAAGCCTCCCTGCCAATCTCAAAACGGCTAATTTTTTCTTTGGCGAGTTCCCTTTCCACCACCATCTGAGTGCCAATTCCAGCGTGATCCGTGCCCGGGACCCAGAGAGCGTTCTTTCCAAGCATTCGCTGCCAGCGAACAATCACATCTTGAAGGGTTAAATCCAGAGCATGACCAACGTGGAGAGATCCAGTAACGTTCGGAGGAGGTATCACAATCGAAAAACGAGATCTGGAGGGGTCTACCTCACTGCGAAAATAATTTCCTCGTAACCATAATTGATACTGTTCGTCTTCAATAAGCTTCGGATCGTACGTTTTTTCCATAAAATTACCCTTAAGACTTTTGGCTTGGTGGGACGCGACTCGATCGACGCGAAGGCACGAAGACGCGCAAACGCGTCGACGCTATTCTTCCCCCGCGTGAAGTTTCTCCAGCTCGCGCCGGATCATTTTCTCCGCCAGATCCGGTACAACTTGCCAGACAATCTCAGAAACGACGCGTTCAGACAATTTGTTCAACACTCTTTCTGCGATACGATCGATGAGTTCGTCTGTTATCTGTGCGTTCGCTGCCGGAGCCGCCTTTAACTGTGGTTCTTCTACTCCCGGTGCTATCGATTCCGGCTTTTCCTGCAGAGCCTCTGCAATATCCGGTTGAAGCTCTTCAACATCTTCAACCGGCGAAATGCGCACCACTTCTGATTCGAACAACTCTTCGACTGGCTGCGCCTTATTCGCTTTTATAGACAGGCCGGGCCATGTGTCGTCAAAACCTTCCACTTCCGTCGGGACCGGCTGTTCAGGTTCCGCCATCGCCAGCGGTTCGACAAGTGTCGCCGACTCCTGAATCTCCAACGGAGCTTCCACTTCCTGTATTGGTTCAGGAGGCGCTGTATGCAGCTCAGGCATTCCAAAAGGAGAATCTTCTTCTGAAACCGATGGAGAACCCCATTGCATCTCGGGTTGTGGTTCCTGAAAAACATCATCGAATGGTTCTTCTGAATCCGGCAATATTAATGGAATGGATCCTTCCGATTCCGATTCCAGTGCCGCGGAAACTTCCAGCACAGGACCTGACGTGTACTCAAATTCCTGTTCTTCGCGTCCTGAAAAAGGAATCTCTGCGCCTGTGATAGTCTCCTTTTCTTCAGACGCACCAAAAAGATTCTTCTCCTCTTCTTCTTCCTCAGCGCCTAGTTCCACTGCAGGAAAGCCTTCTTCACCAAAAACCACTTCGCCAACCGGTTTAACAGAATCAATATCCACATCAGGTCTTGAAGTCTTTTGTGGCGTCTCCTCTTCGGAAGGTTCAGGCGAAAAACCCGATCCGAAGGGACCACCTGGAAGCATCATTGTTTTTTCATTGTCATCGGGAGGCTGATACTCGGGTTCCGTGTCAAATAAATTGATTCCGCCACTTTCCGGTTCCTCGTTAAATACAGACGTTGAAGGACGACTTTCAGGAGCGGCTCCGGCAAGGTAGTGCTTCACTTTGCTGATCAGCAACTGCGGATCAAAGGGCTTGGAAAGAAAATCGTTTGCCTCAACTTGTTTGACCCGCTCTTCCACCTGGTGTGCCCGTTCTTCATCCATGGTTTCATAGATTCCAGCGAGCAGAATCACAGGGATGCGCGAACAATCACTGAATCGCGAATCCTTCCGGACGGTGGAACAGATGTCATAGCCGTTTTTCAATGGCAAACTGATGTCAGCCAGAATGAGGTCGGGATGGACCTGGAGAATTGCATCGAGCGCAGCTTCGCCATCACTGACGGTATGAATGTTGAAATTGTCGTCAGCAAATGTGAGCTGAACAATCTTCTGGATTGTTGAGCTTTTATCGGCCAGTAAAATCGTGTTCCCCATCCGAGGGACCTCCTAAGGAATCCAATGTGTATTGTACGGTAAATTCAACCTTTGCTTCAAGCACAAGTATAACCGCCAAGACAATGGCGTCGACTCGTCGCGCGTCTCCGGGTCTACGCGGAGGCGCGAAGACTCGCTACGCAAAGACGCTCGCGCCTTGGCGGTTCATTTATACCGGCGACTTGATGTTGTAGCGTTTGATCATCTCATTGAGGGTGGTCGGTTTGATCCGAAGCATGCGCGCTGCCTCCTTTTGCACACCCGCCGCTTTTTGCAGTGCGTCCAGTATCAAAAGTTTCCGGTATTGATCGACTTTGTCCTTAAAAGGAAGATTTGTGTCCGCGATCATATAAGGTTTGGATTTGTTCCAGATGTTTTCGGGAAGCAGGTCGACTGTGATCGTTTCCCCCCGGCAAAGCACCACAGCCCGCTCAATGACATTCTCGAGTTCCCGCACGTTTCCCGGCCAATGATAATCCATGAGCGCATTCAGGGCCTGCGGTGTGAGATGCAGCGAAGGTTTGTCGTTTTCCCTGCAGTATTTCTGAATAAAATAGTCGGCAAGAAGTGGAATATCATCCATCCTCTCCCGAAGCGCAGGAAGCTGAATACTGATTACGTTGAGGCGGTAGTACAGATCTTCGCGGAACTTTCCATCTTTGACCAGAGTGTAGAGTTCGCTGTTTGTTGCCGCAATGATCCGAACATCCACATGAACGGTTTCGACACCGCCGACCCGCATGAACTCTTTCTCCTGAATGACGCGCAAGAGTTTCGATTGGGTGTCCAGATGAATGTTTCCAATTTCGTCCAAAAAGATGCTTCCACCATCAGCCACTTCAAACAACCCTTTCTTGCTTGCGATCGCTCCCGTAAAAGAGCCCTTCATGTGACCGAATAAATTACTTTCCAGCAAATCCGGCGGCAGGCTTCCGGAATTCACAACAACAAATGGTTTACCGGCACGCGGTGAATGATAGTGAATCGCTTTTGCAATCAGCTCCTTTCCTGTTCCGCTTTCGCCTGTTATCAGAATCGTGCTCCGGCTTGGAGCAACTTGAGAAACGAGATCGAAGACTTTTCGCATCTGTTCGCTGTGCCCGACAATATTTTCAAAACCGTAAATGCCCTTCAGCTGCGATTTAAGATTCTTGTTCTCGCGCAATAAAGTGCGCTGCTCAATCGCCTTCTGAATGGACAGCATCACCTCGTCATTTTTGAAAGGTTTGGTTATGTAGTCGAAAGCGCCTTGCTTCATGCATTCAATCGCGTTTTCCAGCGAAGCATAGGCGGTAACCATGATGACAGGAATATCAGAATCCATTTTGCGGAGTTCGTTCAATGTGGCAAGGCCGCCGATGCCATTCATCATGACATCCAGAATGACGGCGTCGAATTCCCTTTCCCGAATGAGCCTTAAACCTTCTTCCCCCGAAATGCAAAGCTCAGCCTGGTAACCTTCTGATCTGAGGAGTCGATGAAAAACTTCACGTACGACTTCTTCATCATCAATCACCAGTATACGCTCTTGTCTGCTCATGGACTTCCCTCTTTACTTTTGGTAAGCGGATCTGGAAATGAGTTCCTTTCTTCTCTTCAGAAAACACATCAATGCTGCCCCGATGCTCCTGAAGGATTGTATAAGTGATCGCCAAACCCAATCCGGTGCCTTTTGGGCCGGTTCCTTTCTTTGTAGTAAAAAACGGCTCGTAGATCCGTTTTAAATCTCTTTCAGGAATTCCTTCACCCGTATCCACAATGTTGATGATCACGTAGTCTCCTTCCGTTTCCGTTCGAGCAAGAAGTCGACCACCCTTCTGCATCGCCTCTTTAGCGTTCAACAGGAGGTTTGTGAACACTTGTTGCAGCTTACCTTCATTTCCGAGAATCACAGGATTCGACGGATCCCACTCTTCCACAACCTCGATGGGAAAATCCTTAAAGTGAGGTTTGAGCAAGACGAGAGTTTCGTGGAGTAACGTATTGATATCTATTTGCATGAAAGGCTGCGGCTGCTGACGCGAAAGATCCAGAAGCGTATTAATGATCTTGGACGCACGGAAAGTCTGCTGCTCGATCTTTTGAAGAATATCGAGAGTTTCCGTGTCCTTCGTCAGCTGTTGGTGCAGCATTTGCGTATAACTGGAAATCCCTGTGAGCGGCGTATTGACTTCATGAGCAACACCGGCCGCCAATAATCCAAGCGCGGACAGCTTTTCGGACTGTGTAAGCTGCTCTTCGAGTTTGGCCTGATGCGTGACATCATCAAGAATCAGAATGGTCCCATATTCCACATCCGATTCGTTGATTAACGGCACGAAAGAGAGATTCAAAACAATCTCTTTATGTTGAAAATTCTCTACCAGAGTTTTATAAAACCGGGCTCCTTCTAATTTCTTCCGCGGAGCTTTCAGATTGTAATTTTGAAACCGAACCACAATTTCCGACGGAAAAAGTTCTTCCAGCGAACGCCCGAGGACCATCACGCGGTTTAGACCGAGCATCGATTCGACCCAGTGATTGCAGGCAACCACTTTTCCCTTTTCGTCGAGCGTGAGGATTCCCAGATTGAGGCTGAGCAAAATGTTTTCATTAAAATTCTTCAAACGTTCAAGCTCATCCGCTTTGTTCTTTAGACTGAAAAACAGATGGTGGTTTTCAATCACAATCGCGAGCTGATTCGCAAGCGTGAGCAGCAAGTCCAGATCTTCGCTCGAGAGGTAATCCCCTTTTTCCCGTTTCGTCAAACCGAGAATAGCGACGATATTCTGCTGAAACTTGCAGGGAATGAAGTAATTAAAATTAAGGTCGCGAAGCAACTCTTCATCATCCAGAAGCTCATCTTCAATAGAATGGAGGGAATCAACGAACAAGGAATGTTCCTTTGACAGGCGTGTAAGAAGAGCGATTCCGGGATGAACCCGTTTCTCCCTGTCCAGGAAGCACTCAAAAGTGTTCAGGCCCACTTTCAACAAAATATCAGCACGGTCCACTTTGAATGTAGATCTGATGTGGCTGAGAGTTGCTCCCACCATTTGTTCGAGATCCAGTGAGGAAGTAATTTCCCGGCTGAATCGGACAAGGGTCCTGCGATAATCGTAACTGTCACGATAGTAGAAGCGATCCACCCATGCGCGCACGCGGTCCCGCAAGGGTTGAAAAAGAAGCGCAGCCAGCAGCGTCGTAAGGGATGCAATCGCGGTGATATTGGCTCTGGAAGCTTCCGGCAAAATCCAACGCAGCAAGGAAACCGTCAGAAGGAGATACATAACGAAAAGCAGCATCGTGGTGACGGTATAAATCATTCCGCGCTTGATCAGGATGTCTACATCCATCAGACGATAGCGCAAAAGCGCATAGGCAAGAGACAGGGGAATTAGAATCTGAGTCATCAGGGCAAATTCGAGCGCCTGTTGCGGGATTCGAACGCCGAGAGAAACAAGCCACAAGAAACAAAACGGACCAAAGCCAGCAAGAATTCCAGCGAGCACCATCTTCAGCTGCTTTTTGTGGATCACATCCTCCGCTCTTGCGTACGACAAGAATAGTACGATCACGCCGATGAACAGACCCACAAAGAGATAGGAAATTTCGATGTTTTCAAAGGCCAGATAGCCTTCCACCGTGGCGATGAATGTCGTCTGAGGCCACAGATAGTAAGCAAGCGTGAAAGCCAGCTTGGCGGCGAACAGTATTAGGGAGGGAACATACAGAAAAACGGCTTTATCGCGCGGGATCCAGCCGCGCTTCTCAGGAAAATAAAGGGCGAAATGCAGGAATACAGGCGCAAGCGACAGCAGGAAGATCTCATCCGCCCAGTAAAAAATCCAATCCAGAGTATCCAGCCTGCCTGTATTTGAAAATGCATAGGTCCCAAAGAATGCAAGACAAAGAAAATAGAAATGGAGCGCAAAAGAACGGCTCCTGCTCTTCAGGAAGGCAAAGACTCCAATGCCGAGAATGACAAAACCGACAAACGCGAGATAGAAGTAAAAACGGCTGGACTTACTGTCTGGTATGACCAGCTTTACGAACGTTCCACCATCACGGGTGATCTCATACTGAAACGGACGGGATCCGGTTTGCGGATCATTGATAATCTTCCCGACGTCCTGAGCCAGGATGACCGGCTGAAAATTAATCGAAAGAAGAACATCCCCCGCCGCGAGACCGGACCGGAAACCTGCAGAACCAGGGTAGATTTCATCGGCAACCAGACGCCCACCTGAAAAAACCCAGCGAACTCCGTCAGTTTTGATGTCCGAATGCCACTGGGAAATGACGTTTGCGGTACCCAACGCAGCCATGGTTAGCGTAAACAAAAGTACGATAACCTTCACGCTTTTCCGATGCTGCTCCAATACCGGTACCAAAGACATTTCCTCTTGAAAACGGTCAAGAGCAAATTGCATACCAGCCAATACGGAATTTCCAATTCAAAATAAACTATGTATCTCCAATAGTTTAGCTTCTTATACAGGATCCGGCAAGAGTTGTAGATTCAAATTATTGGATGGAGACTGAAAAACATTCGAATTCTTGAAACTTCGACGCTGATAATATACCGCCAAGACGCCATGTCGCCAAGAAGATCAAATACAATTTTTTACTTGGCGTTCTTGGCGTCCTGGCGGTTAAATTATTAGAACTTGAGGAGTAGGCCGCCTGCGACAATGCGGGGAATGTTGTAAAGTAGGGCTCGCTGAAAATCGGCGTTGCCGGTAGCATCGGGATTCTGATCAAGCAGATTCTTCACAGCCAGCATGATCTGCAGCTCAGTTTGTGAGAAAAACTGAACGGGGATCTCCTGATGCACTTCCACATCGATTGCAGTGAGCGGGATCCTATGTTCGGCGCTGCCAAATACGACAGGTGTACCAGAACTCCACTTCCAATCAGCATGGACTTGGGTTCGGGTCAATGGGATTTTTGCAAGAATGCCTGCCTGCAGGTCGTGAAAATCTTGGAGCGAATCACCCTCTTTGAAATAGAGTTTCCGCTGATCAAAGGTGTTCTTTTCTATGATGGAAAACGGGACGGAAAGATTCATCCTGTAAGTTGCAACAGCTGTCAGAACCGGATTGATCCGTTTCGTAACCTGGAACTGAATGCCACGGCTTTGCAGGTCCGCCGAATTCAAAATGACAAACGGTCTTTGCGCGCTGATTCGTTCGGAAGCGAACGTATTTGCGATATCTACGGTGGCAATCTTGTTCGAGATATCTTCCTGATGATATCCAATGGCAAAGTGAAAATCCTCACCTGAAAAATCAATTCCTGCCTCATAGCCGTTTGTTGTCTCTCTGTTGAGATCTTCCGAATAAGGAACGAAGGCAACGTTGTGAATGTACGGATGAACATCGCCAGGCTGCAAATAATAGTTTCCCGGCGCCGATTGATTCCGATAGTAGACACCGCGAAACCCAAACTCCGGTGCTGCGTGAAACGTCACTTCAACCCTGGGAGAGTAGCTCATTGGGCTATCAAGATAGCCGTAATAATCAATTCGCGTGCCATAGTCCAGTGTCACTCTTGAGAATGGCTTCCACTGATCGTGCAAATCCGCGGACGCAATCCAGAGTTTCGATTCATCCTCCAGTTCCGGCAGATCAGAAGACTGAATGAAGCGTCTCAACAATTGCCGATCCAGAAGTTCCGGATTGCGCACGAAAATCAGATCATTTGCGGAAACGGTCGCGCCCACACGATGACCAAACAGCAAATATTCGACATCTCCGGATGCCATGTAGCTGTTGATCGATCCGTCAATGATGTTTCCATTGAACGACCATGCCCCATCCCCTTCGAGTCCTCCGTGCACCGCGAATTGAGTCATTTGATGACTTGTATTCGCGCCGGCAAGATTAGGAGCGAGGCTGACGTAAGAAACTTCACCCCGAATATTATTTTGTTCTTTAAAATTTCTGAGTGCGGTCAAAAATCCGTCCGGTACGTCTTGCGTATCACCCGTGACATCCTGACGTAGCGGGTTTCTTCCGGCCACGCGGATGGTCCATTTGAACTTATCCCAGGCATCATGATCCTTTAGGTCCTCCTCGCTCATTAAAGAACGAAGATCAATGAACGTCGGAGCTTCTGAAACAACCTGAACTCGTTTCAACATTCCGACCAGCGCTGGCATATCAACGCTAACCAGATAGAGTCCTGGCAGCAGATTATTAAATACGAATTTTCCTTCACGATCAGTGGAAACTTTGTTCAACTCATTCAAAAAGTAGGAATCGAGCAACCGTACAGTCACGCCTGTAACAGGTTTCTGAGCAGCGCCGACCAGACTGCCGATTATGCTGGATTTTTCTTCTATGTCAGCACTAGAATAGGCAGGAACCAGCGCAAGGAAAGCAAGCAGAAGTAGGATTCTAAAGTCGCTCTCTTTCATTGGATCTTTCGCTAAGTTAACGTTAATTATAGGTGGGGCAGGAATTCAGTGTCAAGCAACAGGGTTGTAATCTTCAGTAAATCAGCCGACCTGGACATGGTTAAGACACGCATGCGTCCTGTTTTAACGTCCGAACAAAGCCTCAGCCTTCATGTCGCGCTACTGCAAGACACCATCGATAAGGTACGAAATCTAGCGACTGTTTTATACCTGAGTGGATCCGGCTCTCTTCCCTTTAATCCAGAATTAGAAATAAAAATGCAGACCGGCAGAGATCTGGGGGAAAGAATGCTGCATGCATTCACGGAAGAATTCAAGCGATTTGCAAAAATTGTAATCATAGGGATCGATTCTCCTACAGTTCCAGTGGGCGTAATTTCCAGGACTTTTGAAGCGCTCGAAAATCATGACATTGTTTTGGGACCTTGTGAAGACGGCGGCTATTATCTAATCGGTTTAAAAAAACTGATCCCCGAAGTATTTCTTGGAATTCGATGGGGAACTTCAGATGTCCTGAAACAAACTCTCCAGAAAATTCCGGACCTGCGCCACTTTCTACTCGATACTTATTTTGACGTTGATCTGCCAACGGACCTGACACGATTGCGTGGCGAGCTTGAACGACAAAACGGGATGAGCTTGATGAATCTCCGCGATTGGATGACCGGCTACTTCGGCGCTTCAGCAAGATGACATGCCGCCCAGTGATCCGGCGTAATTTGCCGGAGCTGAGGCTCTTCGCTCTTGCATTGCTCCACGGCCACAGGACACCTGGGATGAAAACGACATCCGGCCGGCACATCCACGGGGCTCGGCACTTCACCTTTCAGGATTTCCTTTTTGCGGCGCGCATTCGGATCGGGAACCGGAACTGAATTTAAAAGCATTCGCGTGTACGGATGATACGGTTGTTGAAAAACAGCGGTGCTGGAAGCAAGCTCCACTATTTTCCCAAGATACATGACTGCGATCCGGTCCGAAAAATGCTGAACCACACTCAGGTCATGCGCGATGAACAAAAAAGTCAGGCGCAATTTTTCCTGCAGTTCCTTTAACAGATTGATGATTTGCGCTTGCACAGAAACATCGAGGGCCGATACCGGCTCATCGGCGACAATCAACTCAGGATGAAGCGCAAGTGCGCGTGCAATTCCAATTCTTTGTCTTTGCCCTCCGCTAAATTCGTGCGGATAGCGTTTCCTGTATTCGGGATCCAATCCCACCATCTTCATGAGCTCCACGACCTGCTCCAGTCGTCCGGGTTTGGTTCCAATCTTGTGGATCACCAGAGGCTCTTCAATGATTCTCTTCACAGACATCCTCGGATTCAAAGATCCATACGGGTCTTGAAAAATCATTTGTAAGCGACGGCGCGTCCTGCGCATTTCTTCTTGGGGCAGCTTGATAATATTCTGGCCGTCAAAAAAAATTTCACCGGAAGTGGGTTCGATTAATCGCACCACACAACGCGCGAGCGTAGTTTTTCCGCAACCTGATTCACCGACAAGACCGAATGTTTCCCCTTGCTTCACTTCAAAGGAAACGCCGTCCACTGCCTTGAGAATTCCGGAAACGCGAGAAAACAAACCGCGCTTCAGCGAGTAATGTTTGACCAGGTTTCGAATTTCAAGCAGGTTCATAAAACAGTGATGAGTCATGGGTCATGAGCAATGAGACCAGCTAATGAATACTCGGCACTCATGACTCATTGCTCATTACTTTACCGCGTAGCAGGCAACCCGGTGTTCGGGATTTAACCAGATTTCGGAAGGAAACGTTGTTCTGCAAATATCCATTCTGGATTTACATCGATCATAAAATGAGCATCCGGGAGGTAAATGAAGTAGATCCGGAACGGCGCCGTCTATCGTTTTCAGTCGTTTTGCTTTTTCTCCAGCCAGAACTAATCGGGGAATCGAATCCAGCAATCCAACTGTGTAGGGATGTCCCGGATTTTCAAAAAGTTCGCGGACGGGCGCTTCTTCCACGATCTTGCCCGCGTACATAACGATCACACGATCAGCGACTTCAGCAACAACTCCCAGCGCGTGAGTGATCAGCAGAATCGACAGTCCAAATTCAGCGCGCAAGGATTGCAACAAATCCAGGATTTGAGCTTGAATCGTTACATCCAACGCAGTCGTGGGTTCGTCCGCAATCAGTAGTGCCGGCCGGCATGCGATCGCCATCGCAATCATGACCCGTTGCCTCATTCCACCACTCAGCTGATGGGGATACTGGTCTACTCGCTTTTCGGCATCGGGAATTTTTACAGCGCGCAACAACTCGACCGCGGCCGAACGCGCATCCTTCCTTTTGTACCCTTTGTGAATGATCAAAGTCTCGCCCACTTGATAGCCGACAGAAAGAACCGGATTCAAGGAGGTCATTGGCTCCTGGAAAATCATGGAAATTTTCCTGCCGCGAATCTGTTGCATTTCCTTTTCTGGGAGTTTTAGCAGGTTGGATCCTTCAAAAAGGACATCTCCATCGATGATTTTTCCGGGTGGTGAAATCAGGCGAAGAATGCTCAGCGCGGTAACACTTTTTCCACAACCGGATTCCCCTACGAGTCCCAGTATTTCGCCGGGCTTGATGGTAAAAGAGATGTTTTCCACCGCCGGCACGGGACCCTGATCGGTGAGAAAAACCGTTTTCAGCCCGTTGACTTGAAGCAAGCTCATCATAAAACCGCCGATTCCTTGTACTCTCCGAATTTTTTTCGAAGAAGGTCCGATACTTCGCCAAGCGTGGCGTATACGTTGAGCGCCTCCAATAATGGCTCCATGATATTGGCGCCCTCTGCTATTGCCTGTTCCAAATCTTTCATCGATGCGTCGAGCTTTTTCCGGTCCCGCTTTTTTCGTAGCTCTCGCAGCCTCTCGATTTGTTTTTGCTCCACCTGTGGATTGATGCTCAGGATTTCAGCAATCGGCTCCTCTTCCGCGCGGAAGGCGTTCACTCCGATCACAATCTCTTCCTTTTGTTCCTGGGCTTTTGCGCAACGGTAGGCGCTTTCTTGAATTTCTTTTTGAACGTAACCGATTTCGATCGCTTTCAGCATACCTCCCAGTTTCTCGATTTTTTCCAGATAAGCTCGGACCTCTTTTTCTATATCGTCTGTCATACGCTCGATGTAGTACGATCCTGCTAGTGGATCCACAGTATTGGTAACGCCTGATTCATTCGCGATAACCTGTTGCGTTCGAAGCGCCAGAAGAGCGGAGGCTTCCGTGGGGAGCGCAAGAGCTTCGTCCCAGGCATTCGTGTGAAGGGACTGAGTTCCCCCAAGAACGGCAGCGAGAGCCTGCAAGGTGACGCGCGCGATGTTGACCTGTGGTTGTTGCGCCGTCAAGCGGGACCCGGCTGTCTGCGCGTGAAACCGCATCTGACAGGACCGCTCCGACTTCGCCTGAAACTGCTCCTTCATCAGGCGCGCCCAGATTCTGCGCGCCGCCCGAAACTTGGCGATTTCTTCGAATAAATTGTTATCGGAGCTGAAAAAGAAGGAGAATCGCGGCGCAAAATCATCGATGAAGAGTCCCGCTTTCAAAGCCGCGCGCACATATGCCAATCCGTTTGCAATTGTGAACGCTACTTCTTGAACGGACGTGCTGCCTGCTTCACGAATGTGATAGCCGGAAATGCTGATCGTATTCCATTTCGGAACATTCTTCTGGCAATAGGACATGATATCGGTGACGAGTTTCATGGAAAAATCAGGCGGATAGATGTAGGTTCCGCGGGCAATGTACTCTTTTAAGATGTCATTTTGCACCGTGCCGGAAATTTCATTCAGCGAAATGCTGCGTCTCTTTGCGACGCAAACATAAAGGCCAAGCAGAATGTAGGCGGTCGAATTAATGGTCATGCTGGTGCTTACCTTGTCCAGAGGAATTCCTTGCAGCAGCCGTTCCATATCTTCGATGGAATCGATAGCAACACCCACTCTGCCGACCTCTCCCTGCGACAATTCATGATCCGAGTCGTACCCCATTTGCGTGGGCAAATCAAATGCGGTGCTCAATCCCATCTGCCCTTGCCGCAATAAATAATGAAAGCGGCGATTCGTGTCCTCTGCACTGCCAAAACCTGCATACTGGCGCATGGTCCACAATCGCTCACGGTACAACGAAGGCTGAATACCACGTGTATAAGGGTACCTGCCGGGATCGGCTAACTTTTCTCCATAATCCCAGTCTTTTAAGTCTTCAGGACTGTAATGGTTCTTGATTTCCTTGCGAAATGAAGTTTCAAACTTCTTCATAGGATTTAGTTTAACTTTTTCAGTCTAACATGGCGCAGGCGAGACGCCCGCGCTACTTTGTTAAAGTAAGGAGGAAAGATGGCAAAGAAAACGAACGAATCAAGAGATCGGGTATACAAAAGAATTGATCTGGTTGGTGTAAGCTCCAAAGGTTTTGAAGATGCAATTGAATCCGCAGTCAAAAGGGCCTCCGAGACTCTCACAGGTTTACGCTGGTTTGAAGTCACCGAAATGCGCGGGGCCATTCAAAATGACCAGGTTAATGAGTACCAGGTAGTCGTGACTGTGAGTTTTGAGGTGAAGTAGGAACAGGACGTTTCATGATTTTGCGGCGGTAAATCTCTGCGTTTACCTCGCCGCCTATCAGCAATGTCAGCGCAGTAAGATACATCCAGCCCATTAAAACGATGAAAACTCCAACTGTTCCGTACACCTTGTTATAGTAAGGAAAGTTGTGAAGATAAAGTCCGAAAAAGCTGGTAGAAATAAACCAAAGAGTGCAGAAAAATAGTGCGCCAGGCAAGACATCGTAGAGCCTTTCTTGAACATTGATGAGTCCCCAGTATAAAAGCGCAGCCAAAAGAGTTGTTCCAAGGAACGCCACCGGTAAACGCAGTACCCGAATCAACGTAGGAACCAGATCCGCGTACGGGAAATTCGTTTCAAGGAAACGCGCAATTTGCAATCCGAAAAGCAAAAGGACCATGACGAGCGCAATTCCGAGAGTTGCCATCCCTGCCATGTAAAGCGCAATTAACCGGACCTTCCACCCGGAACGAGTTTCCTTCACATGGTATGACCGTTCGAAGTTTTTCTTCAAAGTGAACATCAGCGTTGTCGTCGTCCAGACCATGGAAACCATTGCAAAAACCAGGATCCCGCCCTTCTCCAGAGCGGCCAGTTGCACAATCTGATTCCGGATCACCGTATAAAGCTCAAAAGGCAAAAAACTTCCAAGGAAATAGATGATGGAATTAAAGACTTGGGGATCGGTGCCCAGTATGCTCAAAACTGCGACGACCAACAACAATGAGTTGAAAAATGCGAACATCATTTGGAAAGCAATCTCGGCGGCCATGCCCAGACAATCATGTCTTCCGACAGCTCGTATGACGTGCAAGAGGAAGCTGAGGCTACTTCTGACAACTTTACTTCGCGCCATACCGAAAACTAAGTCTAAACCAGAACTGATGGGGCAAAAACTTGATGTTGCAAAAAACGGCCACACCGCGATTAAAAAATAGACATTTTAGAGAACTTTTTTGCTCCTTGAACGTCTAAATAATTTAGATAAGTTACCTAAATTCAACAGCTTAACTGTTAAACCGGAGAATCCGGCATGGAAATTGCTGATGAAAATCAGTGAGGAGAACGAAAATGTTAGATGCTTGGATCATTGAAAGAATAAAAAAGGAAAAAGAGGAAGAGGAAAAGAAGCAATGGGAGCCGATACCGCTGCCTCTCGAGGAATATCCTCGGGAACCGGTAAAACGGGAGAAAAAACAAGAACAGAATCGTGGGGTCGTGGTTTTCGAGCTCCAGGGTTGCAAAGATTCAGAGACGTTGATTCTCTAGATCTTTGGAACTCTGGAGCTTTTCGCTATCATCAGAATGTGGCAAGTACTTCTGATTTGCTGAACATCCTGAACGCCGGCATAAACGCGGTTCGTCCTACTTTCCTTTTTCCTCCGATTCTTTCCGAAGACCGGGCCGAGATTGCCTCTTGGAAATCACCCTCAACAAGGAGATTCCTCCTCGCGCTCGGCAAAGCCTCTGTCCAGTCTGCTAAATCGATCCTTGCCGAAACAGCGTGCGAAGACTACTTCATCCTTACCCCGTACGAGAATCCGGACCAAACCATAAAAGTACATTTCGGCAGCCACCCGATTCCGGATGAACAGAGCTACCAATCCACGCTTGAACTCGTGGACTGGCTCCAAAAATTGCCAGCCGGAAGTTCACTCCTGGTTATCTTATCAGGAGGATCTTCCGCTCTTTGCGTGCTTCCGCTACCCAGCGTTGGGCTGAAGGCAAAAATGAAAGTGAACGATCAGCTGATCCGCTCGGGCGCTTCGATTCAGGAAATCAATGCCGTGCGCAAACACCTCTCCGGAGTGAAAGGCGGTCAACTCGCAAAACACGCTTGGAATTTGGAAACCGTCGTTCTGGTAATCTCGGATGTGATTGGCGACGACCTTTCTTCTATCGGTTCCGGGCCCTTCTACCCTGATCCTACTACATTTTTAGATGCCAGAAATATTCTTGAAAAGTATGACCTCTGGACTCAAATTCCCAGGGATGCAGCCGAAACGATCGAAGCCGGCGTTGCAGGTTCAATTCCGGAGACTCCCAAACCCGGATCCACGCATCCTGTCCACAGAATCATTGCTTCGAATGATATCGCACGAAAAGCAGCAGCGGAGCGAGCCGGCACACTTGGTTACTCTGTTCGCTACTTTGAACAACCGTTCAAGGAAGATGTGGAAAAGGTAGCTAACTCCATCCTGATGGAAATAGAACAGAGTTCCACGGGGACCGCCCTCATTTTTGGCGGTGAGATTACGATCCGTGTGAGCGGAGATGGAACAGGTGGCAGAAATCAGCATCTTGCGCTTCTCATGACTGAAAGGTTGTTTGGGAAAGATGCCGTCTTTGGCGCCGCCGGAACTGATGGGATTGATGGAACTTCACAGGCAGCCGGCGCATGGACCGATGGACAGACGCTCCGGAAGGCTTCGGGAATGGAATCCTTCCGGAAAGCCGTCCAGAATTGTGATTCGTACAACTATTTCCACGCGATCGGACAGAACATTGTGACCGGCCCGACGGGAACAAATGTGATGGATTTGTATGTGGCGCTGTTGTAAAAGTAGTGGCAGAGCATTTCCCCACTCGGATTCTGTTAATGCCGATTATAAACAATATCTCAATCTCTGATCTGGATCGAATAATCTTGGGAAATGCTCTGCAACTACATAGCAGTTGGCGGAACACTTTGCGATTCGACTTTGAATTCGCCTGCCGAGGCTTTATTCTCTGACAATTTCATTAGGGCGCCGACCATTCTCACCGGTTTTTTTTCTTCATTGAAAACAAGATATCCACGATCCAGCACGTTCGCGTAGGAGTCGTCGGCACAACGAAAACGATATTCCAACATCACAAAGGTCTGGCCACTATTGATGGCATTTTGCACTTTGGCAGTCATCTCCTGTCGATCATCCGGATGCAACTGATCAACCCACCACTCGTAAGGAACTTCTTTTGCAGGGTGTCCGTAAATGTGCTGAAGATTCTCATTCCACCAGATCTCGTTGGTTAGCAGATTCCAGTCCCACAGCACTTCATTCGTGGCGCGTGAGTAAAGGGTCAGCATTTCGCGAACGCGTTGCAGCTCCCATTCCGCACGTTTTCGTTCTAATGCATTGACAAACATGTCGCCGGCCATTTTCAACAGTGAAATAGTATCGTCCGACCATTCCTTTTGCGCCCGAATCGCCTCAAAACCGAGACATCCCACAACCTGACCGCCATAAATCAAGGGAATGCAGATCAGTGACTGAATTCCAGCGACTTCGAATTCGTGTTTTTCGGCCCCGGCTTCCGGCGGCAAATCACTGGTGTGGTCCACTCGAATTGCTTCCGCTTGACTCAGCTTCTGAATCGACCAGACGAATTCCCGTTCCGCCAGGATGCGGCGTCGTTCGCGCTGAGATTCGATTCCTTCGCTGCACCACTCATAATTCATGAAGGAGCCGGCGGAATTCTGGAATTCGAAAAGATAACCCCGGTCAACACCGGCGAACTCACCGATTGCCTGAAGCGCCCGGTTGATACCTCGATCAATTTGATCCAGCGGAATGTTGATGAAGTGGGTTGAAATTGTCGCTATGAGTTTCTCAAACTCCAACCGGTAGCGGAGCGCTTCTTCCGACTTTTTTCTTTCAATGGCATACTTGATCGTACGGATCAAAAGCGTCCCACTGGTTTGTCCCTTCAACAAATATTCTTGCGCGCCCTGGCGCACGGCTTTCAGAGCAACCACCGTATCATCTAAACTTGCCAGCACAACCACGGGAATGGAATCACACGCCATACGGAATTGAGTAAGCTGATCCAGATTGATCTTTCGGGAAAAACTGAACAAAAGGAGATCGGACGCCGGGGCTTCCCGTAAGGCATCCTGCAGGTTCGTAACGTGAAGAACCTCCGATTGAGAAGCCGCGTAAGCCAGCGTCTTACGAATGAGCTCCGCGTCTACCGGATCGTCTTCGAGTAGTACAATCTTGAATTGATCCCCATGCACAGCCGCTTTCCCCTGTATGTGAATCATCATACACCTTTCTAGGAAACTTGAATAGCTCAGTCTTTTGACTTACTTTTTCTGCTATGGGGAGACTACCTTTTGGAGGCTCCGGTCCAGATTGCTTGGTATCAAGGCTGAGTGGAAAAATGGCCGAAATAAAGGGAGGAGGGAGCGTATATAAAGCTCGCAAGACTCCCACCAAAATTTATCCTTCTTCACCCCCAAAAACGCCGGATGGCATTGAGTTCCTGTATCATACGATCAACCGGGAGCGAGCCGATCAAGTGGAAGCAGCTTTTCAAGACCGAATCGTAACGACCCAGATCCTCTATAAACCGGCTATTCTTGCGGGCGCCAGGGTCAATTTTTCCGGCAATCGCTGGCAGATCCATTCCGAAAGGGATCTCTGGAAAATTGTTCCTTTTCCTTCGAAACATCAGGTCTGTGACTGGAACGAAAACCTGAATCCGAACTGGAACCCTCACGATTCCGGGACGACGGCGGAGCCTGATTCCTTCTTCATTTACGACAACAGTTACGATTTTTCAGCCGATCGTTTTGAGGAGTTGCAAGAAGAATTCCTCCAACATTTGCTATCCAGCGTTGTGCTGGAAATTGAATACAATCCCTATTTCAAAATGGACCGCAAGATCGATGAATCTGCTGATGCCTTTCTCGGCCGATGCATGGAAAGAGCCCGTGCTGAATTTGAAAAGGAGGTCCACAATCTTACCGAAACCCTGCACCGGCTGAAAGACCGCTTGCAACAAAGGCTCGAGCGGGAAGAGACGTTTCAAGACGAAATCGAAGCGCATGATTCAAAGACCACGATCGAAGATATTAAGAGAGAGATGGAAGACCTCGAGAAACAGACGCAGGCCAAGTTGTCTGAATTTGAAGAAAACCTTGCCGGCATCGCAAAAGAAAGTGAAAGAGATATTTTGCGAATCAACCGAAGTCACACGTCGTTGCTGCGTTTTGCTCTCATCTGGCTTCCCTACATCGAATATGTGATTCAAGAAAAAGATTCGCGACGCCTGGAGCTCGTCCCCTCCTTCTAACAATGAAAGAACCCACGACTCCCAGTCTCTTCGCAAAACCTGCGCGAAAAGCGGCACCCGGACCTCTGGCGGACCGCATGCGCCCGCAGACTTTCCATGAGTTTGTGGGACAGGAAGAACTCACAGGACCGGAACGGATCCTGCGTCGAATGGCGGAATCAAAGCAGCTCCGCTCGATGATCTTCTGGGGTCCTCCCGGTGTCGGGAAAACCACGCTTGCAAGATTGCTCGCAAAATCCGCCGAAGCGCACTTCATTACTTATTCCGCAGTCACTTCAGGGATTAAAGAAATCAAGACTGTAATGATCGAAGCGGAACAGCAGCGAAAGTACTACGGTCGCCAGACAATCCTCTTCATCGACGAAATCCATCGTTTCAACAAAGCGCAACAGGACGCCTTCTTGCCTTACGTAGAACGGGGGGACATTATTCTTCTGGGCGCCACCACCGAAAATCCTTCCTTCGAAATAAACTCAGCCTTACTATCACGTATTAAGGTTATCGTACTACACCAGTTGAGTGTGGAGAATTTGCGAACAATCGTAGATCGGGCTTTGACGGACAAGAAAGAGGGGCTGGGAGAAACCGGATTAAAGCTCGAGGAAAGCAGTATGGATGTGCTTCTCCGGATGTCCGATGGGGACGCGCGCACTGCCTTAAACCTGCTGGAAATTGCATCCGATCTTGCGATCTCCGCGGGCAAAAAGGAGATCTCCGCTTCCGAGCTTGAGGAGGCGCTGCAGCGCAAAATGCTTCTTTATGACAAGAAGGGGGAAGAGCACTACAATGTGATCTCCGCTCTCCATAAGAGTCTGCGCAATAGCGACCCGGATGCAAGTCTTTACTGGCTGGCCCGAATGCTGGAAGCGGGAGAAGATCCGCTCTACATCGCACGGCGGCTCATCCGCTTTGCAAGCGAAGACGTAGGAATGGCCGATCCCCAGGCTCTCGCGGTTGCTGTTGCGGCGCAGCAGGCTACTCACTTCATCGGAATGCCGGAAGCAAACACAGCTCTTGCTCAGGCGGTTGTTTATCTTGCGACGGCGCCCAAAAGTAACGCCCTCTATGAAGGCTATGCGCGTGCAGCACAAGCAGTGCAGGAAAAACCGAACGAACCTGTTCCTCTACACATTCGAAACGCTCCAACTTCTTTGATGAAGGAGCTGGGCTACGGCAAAGGATACCAGTACGCGCACGATTATGAAGACGGCATCACGGATATGAGTTGTTTGCCGGAATCACTGGCAGGCTCGAAATATTATGATCCCACCGATCGCGGTTTCGAAGCCGATATCAAAAAAAGGCTCGAGGAATCAACACAAAGACGCAAAGATGCAAAGAAAAAGTAATTACGGCAATTTCGTGATGACTTTCCCTTTGCCGCCGGTGGCGGACTTGAAATAGGGCTTCCATGCTCTTCGAATTTCATCTACCCGCGCAATTAACGCTGGATCTGGAGTATTTCCCGAATCGACAAAGAAAATGAAGGCTACTCTCCATTTCTTTTTTGCGTTTGCGCTTGTTGGATCTCGCGGCCCTTCAGCAGCGATAATGTCGTCCACCGTGACGTTCACTCTTGATGCAGTAATTGTGATCCCTTCTTCAGGTGCGGCTGCTGGGTTACCGCCTCCACGCAGAACAAAGAAGGGAGGCACAGCAGATGGAGGGATCAGACCCATGATATAACGATCCAGCGCGCTGTAGCGTTCGGTCGCCTCAATCGAAGTAAATGAATTGTTGCCATTATCCTGCCAGTTGTTTCCTTCCATATCAGAAGCGTCGCTGTCCAGGAACCAGCTCCAGTGTGATTCGTCACGACCCAGAATCTCTGTCGAAGTAACACCTCCAATCACCGCTCGCGGGAAGGCCAACCAGCGGTGCCCCATTTCCTGGCCCATGATGTCCAGCGTGTTATTGGTGCCGAGAAAATTCTGATGAACATCAACGGGATATTTATTGATGTTGTCCATCATCAGGAATCCTTCCAGCTTGTCGCTCCCGAAAAACTTTGAAAAATCGAAAATACCCCGGCCAATTCCTTCATCCTGATTCTTGACTGCTGAGAAAAATGCGAAGGCTCCTGTTCCCGAAAGCCAAAAACGGTCCGTAAAGATGGTAATCAGCTCGAAAATTCCAGGATGAGTTGAGTGGAATTCCTGGATAATTCCAACATAATCCAGGTCTTTCCTGGACGCGAATCGTTCGATCACGGCGTCACCAATGTTGGGCGTCGGATTTACAGTTGAATAGTCGACAAAAAGCGCACTTCCCGGTCCGGTATTTCCAGGTGAAATCCCGATCACTGCATCGTCCCCATCGACCTGCGAACCATACACGATCTGAATGTGCCCACGTTTATACAGTGTCACCTGAATTGTATTAAGGTTGTTCGTGCCAAATTCCGGAACATCCACCCAGGTCACACGGAATTTCGTTCCTGACTGTAAGACTCGGACTTCGCCACCATCCGATGGATCGAGGTCAGCGAAGAACGGAGCAACCCTGGGAGGTCCTTGCAGTGTCCGAAAAAGATCGCGCGGCGTGCTCGCATCATCCTTTTCTGTGAACGTTAAATTGCCATCCGAATTGATGAAAACCGATGTATAGGTGGTTCCGAAGAAAGGAAAACTAAATCCCGAAGTGAAATTAACCTGCTCGGAATCGTCATCTCCGAGTGTGATTGCTGAACCCTGAGATCCGGCTACGCTTCCTCCACGAACGCGCAGCTTATAGATACCGGCAGCCTCATTCAGAAGTATCTTCTTCCCTTGCAAATCAAAAGAATTGGGCTGGATGATGGTGCTCGGGCTTCCTTCAATTACCGCAATCTCTCCAACATCCTCATTGATGTGCGGAGGCTGTTGCTGCTGTGATACTCGCTTCGCCTGCACTCCCTTTCGGTGGCGATCATTTTCTTTGATCATGTATTCCGTCTGGCTCGTTCCGCGTTTCGTTCCGCACCAGCGGCCCTTTTCTGTTTTTGCGAACAGGTTAGTCGCCGTAAAGGCAAAAAGAATCACCAATAAGATTCGCAATTTCATGGAACCTCCCTCAAAGAGTGCCAAAGTCATGAGTCATCAGTGATGAGTTCTCATTGCTCATCACTCATTACTTTGCACTTTATTTCAAAGGCTTTTCCGGTAGGCACTGACAAACAAACGCAGGCAGTATAAATAAACTCCACTGGCAAACTTATCAGGCGACTTCAAAAGCTCATTTAAATATTTCTTCTTGATGCGGAAGCGTTGTTGCAGAATCAAGTCTTCCATCTTTTTGGTTACTTTGCTTTCTTCTTTCTTCGTCTTGGTGACCAGCAAAATGTCATCATCAACCGAGAAATCAAAGTAACCGGCAAATTCCAGCAATTCACCGTCCGATACAAACCTGTAATCCTTGTCTTCGGCAAAATTCTTCATGATGTTTGCCGCGTTCTTGCTGCTCAGTTCCGCTTTGATCCTTTCCCGAAAGCGGTCCAGATTAAAACCGGGCGCATAAACGTTTCCCGAAACTTCTATGTAATGGTCGCTTTCCACTTTGAGCGCCTTCAGACCAAATGTGTACCCCATAACGGTGACCAGAGGCGCTACAAAATCCGGACGATTCCGAAGAGGCACACTGTACTCATCCATATTGATTCCGGGACCCAAGAAAAAATTGCGATAGCGATGCATCACTTTAATGAGAACGTCATCAATTTTTTCTAAAGTGGCGTCCTTCTTTTCAGCCGTCGTCTCTTTCATGGAATCTCCTGGAGATTTTAAGTGGGTGAACCTCTATTATAGCAAACGATGAGGTAAATGAAGTCAGCATCAACAAAGTATCGCGGACGTCTCGTCTGCGGAGTTATTCTCCTGTACTTCCAATGAACCGAACTTTCTGAATCTTCATCGCAGGAACCACACTGGAAGAGGGTAGCAGCGCTCCATAAACATCGGGATCATGAACCAGCTCCGGATCGGACAGCATTTCAACGTGGTTAAAAGCCTCCACAACACTTTGCAAATATCGCATATTTGCGACCGGAGCGACAATTTCACCACCTTGCACGAGAAAGGTGCCATCCTTTGTCATTCCTGTAAGCACAACATGCCTGGAATCAGCGATGTTTGTGTAATGAAAACGGGTCACATAAATCGTCGGTTCTTCCGAAGAAGCGATCATGTAATCGAGCGATTGATCATCTCCCGCCACGTACAGGTTCAGGGGGAACGCTCCCAGGTGTCGCTGGCCTGCACCGAGCGAATGACCGGTGCTTTTTGCATTCGCCTTTGTAGCCAGCAGGCCATCATAGGCAACGTTGCGCGCAATACCATTCTGAATAAAGTAAACCGGCGTCTTCGGAGTTCCCTCCAGATCAAACGGCAGAACATATCCAGCCGGATTATTTCCGTCGTCCCAAATTGTTATATTTTCCTGCATCACTTTTTGGCCGATTTTACCGCACAGAAAACTTTCCTCTTCGTGGTAGCTCAGTCCATTAAATCCAATGTAGGAGAGAAGATCGATCCATTCGCAGACAGCAGCCGGCTCAAGAATGACGTCATAGTAGAGTTCTTCCCCAGGTTTTTTCCCTGCAAAAATATCTACAGGTTTTTTGTTTTGAATCCGGCATTTCGAAATCAAATTTTCTAAAAACGATTCGAAATTCAGATCCGTCACATGAGCGGATGCAATGGATCCGTAAGCCGAATCATGAGCTCCCTTTAAGATGACGCTCATGTTGGCATCCGTAAACGAGGTATAGGCCAGCGTTTCAAGTGAATTCGCGACCGCAATTTCACCGGTCCCCGTATGAAATTTTGCGGAGGTGATGAGACTTTCAGACTTAGCGCGCTGGATCAACTTTTGAATGACTTTTGCGCGTTCCTGAGGTGTGTAACCAGCTGTTTTGTCGGAAAAGAGACCGTTTTTTGTGCCACTGAAGAATGAATCGAGTCTGAGCGGGCCGGGAAGCTGGGCCTTATGCAGAGTTGAATCGTACGCAATATCGATCGCTCGTCGAATTGCTTCTTCGGTCAGAACGCTTGTGGAAGCTGAACCGATTCGCAAGTTATGAATAATATCCACAGCAAGCCTGGCCTCTGTCTCCGATACGTTCTGATGGATTTGCGAGTTCGCCACACGCGTAACGCTGCTATCCCAGCTCAGCAAAAGGAAATCGACAAAATCAGGCTTTTTCGATCTGGCATACTTTAATGCCGATTTCAATATTTCATAGCAATGTTTTTCACCAATCATACGAACTCTTTTTTAACAAAAGGACGCAAAGAGCGCAAAGAAAAAGCCCATTTTTTTATTTTTCGTTTTCTTCGCGTCCTTTGCGACCTTCTGTTCAAATATCTACTTCTTTCGGGAACCAACTTTTACGTTACGGAAACGGGCAGGGGACGCGGCGTGTCCGACAACCATGATCTGTCCCGGCTGTCCTTTGCCGCAATTCGGAGTGCCGTAAACTTGCCACATTTTGCTATCACATACAGCATCACAAGATTTCCAAAAATCGGTTGTCATCCCAGTATAATGGGCGTTCCTGTAGAGCTGGCCTATTTTCCCATTGCGAACTTCCCGCGCTACTTCCACTCCGAAGCTGAAATTCTTTCGGAGATCATCAATGCTCCAGCTCACATTCGTATCCAGTAAAACTCCCTGATCAGTGGATTCGACCAAATCCTCCCATTTCGTCTGACCGGGTTCCAGATAAATGTTGGTCATTCGAATCAGAGGAATGCGGTTGGAGAAAGATGCTCTCATTGTTCCGTTGCTCGCAGAAAAGTAGTCGCGACCCAGAAGTCTGTTCGCTTCCGTAACCGTTTCGCGCGAAGTAAGCAGGTTTATAAGAACGCCTTCCTGAATTAGGGGAAACTTCTGCGCCTCAACGCCTTCATCATCAAATCCAAAACTACCGATTCCTCCGTCAAGGGTTGCATCCGCTTTCACATTCACCAGCGGCGATGCATAGGCGAAAGATCCGATCTCATGCAGAACAGGCGTCAAAAAGCTCCCGCCTGCATAGGTGATTTCAGTCCCCAAAATCCGGTCCAGCTCTACGGCATGTCCGATTGATTCATGGATTTGAAGACAGAGTTGATTCGGCATCAGAATCACATTCGTTACACTCTCCGGACAATCCGGCGCGGTTAAGAGCTCATCTGCTTCTTCAGCTATTCGCGGAGCATGTGTGAGGAGATCAAGCTCTTCTATAAAATCGTATCCGCGTGTTGCAAAGTTTCCCCGGAAGCTGTTGGGATAAGATCGTTGCTGGACCTCTTCCCCTTCCACTGATTTTGCGCTGATTCCACCGCCACTGATTGTGATTTCCTGCGTTATCGAAGAGCCTTCGGTTGATACGAACATCTTGCGGATTCGATGAAAGGTTAAATCACATTCTCTGATTTTTACTTTCTTGCCGTGCTGACGAATCAAATTGTCGGCACGAACCAATAAATCGACTTTTTCTTCAAGCGACACTTTAAACGGATCTATTTTCGTGGGACTGATGTATCGTGCGTCCTTCCAGATCACATTGGAAGCGAGCTGAACACCGTACTTTTTCGTGATCGCACTTGCCCTGGCAATCTGAACCGCCATTTCCACGACCGTGGAAATTTCCTTTTCCTGAATCCGGAAACTCGACGCGAAGCCCCAGACACCGTCCAGAAGCACACGAACTCCAAAACCCGCGGCCTCGGAATGCTCCAGGTTTTCGACTACACCATTCTTGACTGTGATCTCTTCACTCTGTGAATGCGGAACAAGGCGTACATCTGCGTAGTCAGCCCCACGTTTCAGGGCCTCATACAATACCCTTTCGCAAAACTCCCTTTCATCCATATTTTATTTTTTACCGCAGAGAACGCAGAGGACGCAGAGCTATAAGAGAAATTTTTTCTCTCTGCGTACTCTCCGGTGAATTATTTGCCTTGGAATTTGGCAGCACGTTTTTCGACGAAGGCGCTGGTGCCTTCCTTCATGTCTTCCGTTGTGCAACTTACCGCGAAGAGATTCGCTTCCAGGTTCAAGCCCTCCGCCAGTGTGAGCTGGCTTCCATGTATCGCAGCTTCCATTGTTAGTTTCACCGCAACAGGTCCGTTCGCGATGATTTTTCGCAGCAGTTTTTCAGATTGTTGCAGCAAGTCAGCCTGTGGATAAACTCCGTTTACCAAACCGATTTCATAGGCGTGCTGCGCAGTGATCTGTTCACCGGTCAGCAATATTTCCAGTGCCCGTCCCAGCCCGACCAATCTCACGAGTCTTTGCGTGCCTCCGTAACCGGCAACGATTCCCAGTTTCACTTCCGGTTGGCCAAGTTTGGCGTTTTCCGATGCAAGGCGAATATGACAGGCCATCGCAATCTCGCAACCGCCACCGAGCGCGTAGCCATTGACGGCAGCCAGCACTGGCTTTCCTAAGTTCTCGATGATTTCCAGAATATGATGACCACGCCGGGAACGATCCTTGCCTTCCAGTGGCGTCTGTTTGGCAAGCTCATTGATATCGGCGCCGGCAATAAACGCTTTCTCGCCCGCTCCCGTAAAGATCACCGCGTGCACATCTTCCCTTCTCCGGATTTCCAGAAAGACTTGACGCAGTTCTTCCATCGTCTGGTCGTTCAGAGCATTCAACACTTTCGGACGGTTTACCGTGACCATTCCAATTCCGTCTCTTACTTCCCACAGGATGTTCTGGTATTCCATAAGTTCTCCTACTTTTTGGTGTAGTCGTAAAATCCTTTGCCGGATTTTTTCCCATATTGTCCCGCTAAAACCATCCGCTTTAGCAGGGAGGGTGGTGCAAACCGGGGATCCTTGAATTCATCGAACATAATATTAGCAATGTAGTACGTAGTATCAAGGCCGACGAAATCGAGCAGCGTAAAGGGTCCCATAGGATGGCGACACCCGAGCTGCATTCCTTTATCAATGTCTTCGATACTCCCAAAGCCTTGTTCATACGCCCGAATGGCGTCGAGCAAGTAAGGCACAAGCAGGCGGTTCACAATAAAGCCCGGTTTATCGGTCGCCGCAACCGGTTTTTTGCCGAGTGATTCGGCAAAGCTGTAAACCTGCCGGAAGACATCTTCCGTGCAAAGAATGCTCCGGACCACCTCCACGAGTTCCATGATCGGCACAGGGTTGAAGAAGTGCAAGCCCACGAATCGTTCCGGATGTTTGCTGGACATCGCCATTTCAACGATCGAAAGCGAAGAAGTGTTGCTGCAAAGGATTAAATCCTCCTTGCAAACCTCGCCCAACTTCTGAAAAGTCTGTCTCTTTAAATCCAGGATCTCGGGAATTGCTTCGATGATGATGTCCCGGTCAGCCATATCTTCTAATTCTGTAGTACCGCGAAGGTTTCGCATGACATCTTCCGCGCTCACCTTGAGCTGTCCTTTTTCAGCCATTTTGCCGGCGAATTTCCTGATGCCTTCGATCCCCTTCTGCAAGAGATCAGAATTCACTTCCCGAACAAGTGTGTTGTAACCGGCAGTTGCACAAACCTGAGCAATGCCGGACCCCATCAGTCCGCACCCCAAAACACCAACCTTGCGAATTTCCATATATAGAGTCTCCTATTTTTACCGCAGAGGACGCCGAGAACGCAGAGAAAAAAATAAGAATTTTGTTTTAACTCAGCGGCCTCTGCGTGCTCTGCGGTGAATTAAAAAGCTTCGACGACCATGGCGATCCCCTGACCGCCACCGATACAGGCAGTCGCAACACCGATTTTTTTCTTCCTGCGCCGAAGCTCCAACAGCAACGTCAGTACAAGACGTGTTCCCGTCGCACCGAGCGGATGTCCTAAAGCAATCGCGCCACCATTCACATTGACTTTTTCCCGGTCAAGTCCCAGCAACTTTTCCACGGCAAGATATTGCCCGGCGAAAGCTTCATTGACTTCCACCAGATCGACATCCGTTAATGACAGGCCTGCCTTCTTCAAAGCTTCCTGCGTTGCAGGCACAGGACCCGATCCCATGATTCTGGGCTCAACGCCAACATAGGCCCAGGAAATAATCCGCCCCAGAGGCGCGGCGTTTCGCCGTTCCGCTTCGCGCGAGCTACAAACAAGAACTGCTGCCGCGCCGTCCACGATTCCACTTGCGTTCCCAGCCGTGACAAAACCGTCTTTGCTGAAGTGAGGTTTCAATCCCGCCAGACCTTCCAGTGTCGATTCAGGCCGCATGTGATCGTCGCGATCAAAAAGCACAGTTCCCTTTCGCGAACGAATTTCAACAGGAACGATTTCTTCTTTAAACTTTCCCGCTTCCCACGCGGCCGTCGCAGCTTTCTGGCTACGGAGCGCGTACACGTCCTGTTCTTCGCGACCGATATTACACTCCCGGGCAAGGTTATCGGAAGTTTGCGCCATATAAAAACCACAGTAGGTATCCATCAAAGAAACCATCAACAAATCTTCAAGCTGGCCTTCTCCCAGCCGCAATCCTTTGCGCAAACCACGGATCACATGCGGAGCCTGGCTGAGCGATTCCATTCCACCAGCAAGAACGATTTCTGCTTCCTCCAATTGAATCAGATGCGCGGCTTCGACAATCGATTGAATTCCGGAACCACATAAACGATTCACGGTCAGCGCAGGAACAGAAACGGGAACTCCGGATTTTAGCGCCACGTGACGGGCGCCATAAATTGCGTCCCCGCTCGTCTGCAAAGCATTTCCAAAAATGGAATGTTGAACTTCTTGAGGGGCCACACCTGTTTTCTGTAGCGCGGCCTTTGCAGCAATTGATCCCAGATCGATGGCGCTGAAATCGCTCAAAGATCCGTTATATTCGCCCATCGGTGTCCTCATGCCACCCAAAATCACAACATCTTTCATATCACTTCTCCAGGCATTTAATAAAACCACAGATAAAACCACAGATGAACACGGATAATTTTTCGAATTTCCTAGCAGAATCTGTGTTCATCTGTGGTTTCAAAAAGGAGACTCAGTTCTCGGTGCGTAGCTGCTGCTCCGCCTCCGAATCCAGCTCGCGCAAACGATAGAACTCAACAGAGTCTTTAGGAATGTCTTCGAACATCTGGGAAAGCCGAAAAGATTGAACAGCGCAATTCCAATTCTTCAGATGGTAATGCGCAACACCAATATTGTAGTAAGGAAAGTAATCAATGAACCACATACCGTAAATGCGGGTAAACTTTTGCGGACGTTCACGCCGGTCCAAAGACGCAAGCAAACTATCCAGTGCGCGCTGCCAATCTTTCTTCTTCTGCATTGCCATCCCAAGCTCATAGTGATAGTACCAGGGATAGGTCATTTCGTTGGCCTGAGGAAGACGGCATCGCGTCCTGATTTCTTCTTTGATTTTTTCGACTTCCATGTCGGAAAGCAAATACGTTTTCCGCTTGAAGTCAAGCAGAGAAGGTTCTCCGGCAAAAGCAATGCTTGCCATCAACCCAAACAGTATCAGCCACCTTTTCATAGCAACAATAATAATATCAAGGTAGGGACGTTACGTCATCATTGGCGTTTTGACTGCGCCTTGTTTCTGGAACAAGAGATCGACAATATTGCGGACGTATTGTTCATCGGTAAGTCCTTCGACTGCATCGTCAGGGAATGGAACGACCTGCTTCAGGTGGTCCGCAACTTGTTGAAACAAATCCACTCTAGGGACCGGTTGAAGGCGGTCCCGCCTTAGAATCGCTTGAAGAGCGATTCCCGCTTCTTCGACGCTCAACCTTTGACGCAAACGGGCAGCAAGATGCGGATAGTTCCGGAAGGAGTTGTATTTCCCTGCCATCACCTGGCTCAAATCCGGTTCACTCAAATAAGGATCGCGCACAACGATTGTGTTTGCTGCGAGGTCTCCGAGCCGCTGCGCGCGTTTGGTGAAAAAGCAAACAATTCCTCCCACTGTATACAAAAAAGGAAGTGAATCCACGAAGCGGAGAAGATTTCGAATCATGATCTGGCTGAATTGCAAACGCAAACCTTGAACATCCATCACCCGAAGCCGTAACAATCGCTTGCCGAGAGTTTGTCCACGCCAGCGCCATTCGGCCAAAATCGGATAACCAATCGACAATACAAAAAAAGCGATAAAGAAAAATGCATTGGCGAGATCCGCGCTTAGAATTCCAAGGACCGAGCAAAATAGACTTAGCAGAAAAGTCGCTCCCGTTATGCACGAAGCATCCAAAAACCACGCAAGGAAACGGGTGATAGGACCTGCAAGAAGGAGCGGAAAAGCGATGCCTTCAGGAGTCCGAATCACCAGAACATTGGTCTTACTGCTCTGAAACACCTGTTTGTTCTCCTTTTCCTGAACGGGCCAGGAAAAAAATCAACAAAAGAAATTCCAACGATCCGAAAGCGATTTTGGCTGAGTAGGGAATTACCGGTTCATGATACTGGGAAAGAAATGCTTCTATGATTCCAGCCCAAACAAGCAAACAGGCAAATCCCCCCGCCAGAGTTACAAGGTCACCGGAAATTTCACGAAATCGCGCGCGGAATGTATTTCTCGCGCCGCTGCCGATCAGCGTTTTTGCCACCAGAAAACCGGCCTGTCCCGCAATTAGAATCGCAGGAATTTCGATGACTCCATGAGGCATCAACCATCCCAGTAAGAATTTCATTTCCCCGGCCAGTATGTAGTCAGCGCAAACGGCTCCCAGGATTACACCATTGTAGAAGAGCAGCACGATCACACCCACTCCAAATGTCATTCCCATCGCAAGCGTGAGAAGCGAGACTTTCGTGTTATGAGTCATGAGCATCGTAGAAAAGGAAGCTTTTTGGCCTGACATGGGATCCCTTTTTGCCGCTTTCTCTTCCAACCTTACCCGTTCGGAAGGGTCCATTTGCAAATGCGAGAAAGGCATCAATATTCCTTTTGCTTCCGGATCAAAACTGATTGCGACCGCTCCGAAAGCGGCTCCCGCAAAAGTCAGCAAACACGCAAATGCAAATGCGCGTGAATATTTGCGAAATGTCTGAGGGAAGGTTTTGAAAAACCAGTTGAAAGGAGAAAACCGATGCGGTTTTTCCCGCGCTTCATGGATTTCGCCATAAGCCCTTGCGACCAGCGTTTCCAGGTAACGGCGAATCTCCTTTTCGGCTGCAAAAGTGCTGATCTTCGCGAGATCGGAAGAAGCTCGTTCATACAGATAATGGAAACGGCGCAACTCCGGCAGATTCATTTTCCAGTCCGGCTGGACCTCCACCCGCCGCAGGATACTCTCCAGCTCCTGCCAGTGCGGTTGCTCAGCGTTTATGAACCTCGGAACGTCAATTAACATAAAAAGAGTAGCGCGGGCGTCTCGCCTGCGACAAAAATGATAACCTATACGAGTTCCGCAGGCGAGACGCCTGCACTACTTTGATAAAGTTCAAGGGTTCAAAGCAATTGCCGTTCCTTGACGGCGAAATACTGGTTCACCAATTGGACACTCATGTCCGATAAATGCAATTGCGAAAGCGGAATGCCATAACGATGCAACACATTCTGCAAGTCTTTCAAATTCTCCCAAACGATATGTCCACTCAACCGTTCGTAAACTGAATCCACAGAATTTACATTTGCGTCTTCGAACAATGCGAGTGCGCCTTCCGGCCGGATCATGTTTACCAGCAACAAATGGTGGCGCGCAACCAGAGATGCGCTGTTGACAAAACTTTCTGCGAGCATCGGGTCATTCAAATCTGTCAACACAACCAGCAATGCTCTTCGCCGCAGGCGCAACCGCACAAATGAGAAAAGATCTTCATAATCCGGAGTCACCAGCTGCGGTTGCAGGGTGTATAGCAGATCGCGGCAAGCATGATAATGAGCTTTTCCGTTGCCCGCGCGAAGAAAGCCCTGGACACGGTTGCTCAATGTTATAGCTCCAAAAAGATCTCCTTGCTGCTGCGCAACCATTCCCAGAATCAGTGCTGACCGAAGGAAAAACTCAAGTGCTGTTTCGTGATTGACCTGCCTCGCGGATCTTCGCGAGAAATCGACAACCACATAGACCTCCTGTGTTCGTTCAATTTGAAAGACCTTCGTGATCGGGCGTCCGCGTTTTGCGGTTGCCTTCCAGTGAAGTTGATCGTAAGCATCCCCCGGAACGTACTCTCTTAATTTTTCAAACTCTCGGCCCTGTCCAACCATTTTTCGCGAGTGGGATCCGTATTCATCCCGGTTCAAGAACCGCGATGCAAGTTTCTTCCGTTCTTCCAGCAGATTCGGATAAACCCTCAATTCACATTCCGTTTTCTGCACTGAGCGCAGATTCCACAACCCCAGTGGCGAAATGTATTCCACGTAACAATGATTCAACGTGTACTTGCCTCGCTTGATTCCCTTGCAGGGCCACTCGAAATGAGAGTACTCCGAACCTTGCGGAAGCTGAACCGATTGATCATAAGACGGTGACTCCACTTCCAGCGGAAAAGGCAATCCGATCCGTATCCGTCTCGCGTTTTGATCCGGATTTTGAATTCGCAGCGGAAGCGATCCCTCCCTGTCCTTGGATAACCGGAGCAAGGCCGGTAAAACGATGCGAACGGATCCCTTTCGGTAGTTTCCGATCCATGCATCCGCGATCGCGGTAAGCGCGATGGCAACGAAACTGATTTGCGCCACAGCGGGAGAGGTAACGGGAACGAGCAACGCGAACGGAAGTACGATTGCCGCAAAAAACAGGAGCCGGTTGCGCGGCACAGTGCGGTACAAAACAGGCAATTTCATCGTGGCACGGAAACCTGCTGCAACAAGTTTTGAATCACTTCATTGACTGACATCCCTTCCAGCTCGAATTCCGGTCGAAGAATCAAACGGTGTTCGAGCACCGGTTGCGCCATTGCTTTGATGTCATCGGGAGTAACAAAGTCTCTCGCAGAAAGCACGGCGTTCGCGCGGCTCGATAACAGTAAAGCCTGCGTCGCGCGCGGACCCGCTCCCACCAGAACCGCCTGATGTTTGCGTGTGTTCCGCACGATTTCCACTACGTATCGCACAAGTTCTTCGCGAACCACCACTTCGTCCAGAGCGTGCCGCAACAAGGCAAGCTCTCCATCTCCCAGGACTTGCTGCACAGCTCCGGATGCGAGCACCGACTCAGGAGCGGAAGTGCCCAACATCCTTTGAGCGAGCTCCAATTCTTCCGCTTCGTGGGGATAATCCATTGTGATTTTGAGCATGAATCGATCTTTCTGCGCTTCCGGTAATGGATAAGTTCCTTCATACTCAATCGGGTTTTGCGTGGCAAATACGGTGAAGCTCGGAGAAAGGAGGTAGCTTTCCCGGTCGATCGTCACCTGGCGTTCCTGCATTGCCTGCAGCAAAGCAGATTGGGTTTTTGCCGGCGCGCGATTGATTTCATCTGCAAGCAGAAAAGTCGTAAAGATCGGGCCTTTGACCAGCATGAATTCATTTTTCTGTAGATTGAATACGTTCGTTCCAATAATGTCGGCGGGCATCAAATCCGGCGTGAATTGAATGCGCTGGTTGGGACAGCCAAGAACCTGACCTAGTGTTCGAACAAGAAGCGTTTTCGCAACGCCGGGAACTCCTTCCACCAGCGCGTGGTTGTTGGTAAATATTGTAATGAGTGCCCTGTCGACAACCTCTTTCTGGCCAATGATGACCTTGCCTATCTCTTCGCGTGAACGTGTAAGTACATCCTTCAACCGATCCAGACTCTCCATCTTCACCTTCTCTGTTTTAGCGCCCGGCCGAGCGCATTATAAGCGGCAGGCAGATTCCTCTGCCGTGCCGGTTTCGCTTTTTCACCGACCACAATGGATTCCATTTCCTTCTGTTTCGCCTCTGTGATATTTTTTGCACTCTTTTGCCACTCAGAAAAAGAGACCGATAGTAACTGTTGTACAGGAACATTTCGCCGCAAAAGATTCGTTAAACCCGCTATCGATTCCTTTCCTGATTGCGGTGTCATAACGGATTCCTGTTCCGGCGCAACCAGAGGGGCGGCGCTCTTCCAGATGAATAGAAGAGCCAGCAGAACGAATGCTGAAAGGAACCACTCCAGATCGTATTTGCGAGCAAGATACATCACGCCCGAATCGGACGCGATCCCATGATGATATTCATCAAAGATGACGGATTTCTTATTTCCCACCAGCCAGACAAGAAGATCCGGTTGGGGTTCTTTGGCCATCGCTTCATTGGAAAGGAAATAAGATTCAGCAGACAGAACAATGCTTCCGCGTCCGAACTTGCGTTCGATGATAAAGGGATGTTGTGCACGTTGATAAATCGTTTTCCAATCCGCGTGCACCGTTTGAAAATAGAGCGGTGTATGAGCGGAGATGTTACGAGGAAGTCCGGAGTCCCGGAAATCCTGCTCTAAAAAAGCGCCCCCGGTGACTTTCTTTTCAGAAAAGATTCTAACTCCCCAGAGATCACCCAGATCAACAAACCGGCTGAGTTCCTCCGTGATGGACGACACCACGCCTCTTTCTTTCGGTGGCTTGTACAGACTGATGACCATTCTTCCACCATTACTAATAAAGTAGTTCACTTCCTCCGCTATACTTTTGGGAACATTCGCCAGCGCAGAGGGTTCCATTCCAAGCACAAGGAAAGTCGAATCGAATCTGTTCTTCATTCGTGAGAACGGTTCGTGATTCCTTTCCGTGTGGAAGTCGCAACAGATTTCCAGAGATTCATAAAATGCTTTCGTTCCAGTCGGATCGGTCCGCAGTGAAGAATAATGGGGGTAGACGTCTCCGGAAGAGAACCTCAGCATCATCAAATAGATGATTCCAAAAATAAACAGGGCGATCACCATCCAACCGAGTATCAGGGAAATTCTGTTTTTCAAGCCGCTCTCTTTACCGTTTCGACATTTTCCATAAATTTTTTGAGCAGGTCGTCCGTCACGGGATGCATTCCATACCAGACACGATCCACGGAAGAAACATTTTCGTAGAATGCTTCCTGCATGCCTTTTCGATCATATGCGCGGCGCCTCAATTCCTGCCAGTACTCGCGGTTCGATTTGAATTTGGCTACCGTGATGAATTGCGATTGAGCAAGATAGGACAGAGTAGCCATGAACATAGCGCGCAGAGCGAGCCGGAGCTCGCCACGAGCCAGAAGGTCTTGCGCCATTCGCTGCCAGCCTTCTTCCGGAAGCTGGTCCGCAACCAGATTTTCGTCCGCGATATCCGGCAAAGGAAGAATCGCTTCCGCCTGAACCGCTTCTGCCTCGCGCATTCTTTTCCGGTGCCGCCAAAGAAAGAACACAAGGATCAACAGCAGAAGCGCAATCAGGACTATGATCATCACGTTCAACTCTCCGGCTGACCACTCCTTAGAAGATCCCGGAGGCGATCCGGAATCGAATTGCTTCCGCAACCATTCTTTAAACTTGTCCCACCATTCTGAGATCGGCTTCCAAACACGCTTCATAAAGTTGGCAACGCCTTCCAGGAACTCAAACAGCAACCCCTGCTCTTCTTGTTGTACAACTTCGCGCGGCATTCTCCATTGATATTCGCGTTGCGCAATCACCTCTTTGATGGCGCGATCCAGCTGTTCTGCGGTTTCTTGACTTTCATTCGCTTCAATAAAACCGCCAAGACACCAAGACGCCAAGATAAAACCAAAAAGTATTTTTGCAGTCATGATGCTTTGGGAAGACTTTTCAGCTCTGCTATCAGATCGGCTCCGGTTTCTACGGATTCTCCGTAAAAACACCGGAGAGTATAGACCACTGCGATGAGTGGATCGATGCAGAGATATGTAAACGCGGCAACAACTGACAAGAATGTGGTGTTGAGCATTTTCATGCCGCTTAAAGTAAAAACAGTTTCTATGCCGAATAGCATGCTCATTAATTCCGGAATCATCAGAAGCGCAATTCCTATATTGAGGAAGACAATCAAGCTGAATATGAGCAATATAAACAGCAGTCTGTGGTTTTGGGCCGGCCACAACGATGCAAGCCTCCAGCTGGTTCGCATAACTTTGCGAAGATCCAGATCCTTGCCGTCTCCCACAATTAGAAGATTCTGAAAAAAAGCGAAAGTCCAGCCAAAAGGCAAAAGAATCAAAAGCGAGGCCGGCTGCACAAATAAGCTATATGGTTGCAGGATCAACTGAGTGGCCACCAGTCGTAAGATGCGGCCGGCAGAGTATTTTTCAGCGGGTCTTCCCATGAGATGGGAATACACGCTACTGCAAAAAACGGACTGCCAGCATTTCATCCAAACATAAAGGAGTGAAATACCAAACGCTGCCTCAGGAACGTAACGATAAGCGAAAGGTCCCCTGCTCATATCGGCCCAGAAGTAAAGGAAGCCAAGCAAAAAAGGAAACGTGCCCAGGAAATAACGAAGCAAAAGACCGAGCGGGGCCTGTCGAAGCAAATGAACAGCTTCTTCCAAAAGATCCAGTGAGCCGCGAATCTGACTCGTGTTTATCTTCATGACGCTTCTTCCTGCCAGACCGATCCTTCATGAAATTCATCCGGCATCAGCAAGAGAGCCTTTCCAATATAGTAGAAGAAGATCCACAGAATCAGGATGCTGATGCACATCTGCATCACACGAAACAGGACAGCAACGCGCGGAGATTTTTGCGCCAAACCACGGGTCTGGCTTTTCAGACACGCGGCGCATAAGATGCGGTCCTCATGCTCCGTGATGCACTCACGACAAAAATATCGCCCGCACTCCGGACAACGCGCTGCCGCCTCCCGTTGCCAGTGATTGGCACATCTGCGCAATGCAAGCTGTTGTTCCATAACTCAGGCTCTAATGAACAAAAGATAACAAAGATTGTGAGCAAAGTAGCGCGGGCGTCTCGCCTGTGAGCAAAGTAGCGCGGGCGTCTCGCCTGTGAGCAAAGTAGCGCAGGCGTCTCGCCTGTGAGCAAGGTAGCGCGGGCGTCTCGCCTGTGAGCAAGGTAGCGCAGGCGTCTCGCCTGCGGGCAAGGTAGCGCGGGCGTCTCGCCTGCGGGCAAGGTAGCGCGGGCGTCTCGCC
>JAKEFK010000072.1 GCA_022616075.1 bacterium | reverse complement strand
GTCCGACATCAATCAGCGCTATCTAGATTGGCTGAATCCTATTTTCCTGAGCTTGGTCGAAGACGGCGCCCTGGAATCTCTATCCGAAACTACCGTTGTGGGAATGCGACGGATCCCTGGGATTAAGATAGAGAACCGACGCCTTATGGCTGTTGTGCAATCCCTGCCGCACTTCTGCAATGTGCCGGCAGGCTTCACAACCCAGTCCCTGCGGGAACAGGCGGTGCAAACGCATCTCCTGCAGAAGGAGCACACCCTTTCCCAGGTTCGCTATGATCTTGGGAAGCTTCGAGCCAAAGGGCTGATTGAAAAAGTGCCGGGCCAGCATCGCTATCGGCTGACCTGCGTCGGCTTAAACACACGTGCGCTTCTGACCAAGCTCAGGTCCAATTTCTTCGGACCGCTGCTGTCCCTCACCCGACAGTCCCGGCCCGACAACACGTTCGACAATACCTCATGATCAACCGCTGCTATTGGAGAATCGATCAAGCGTTGAAAACTCTGATGCTGGAGGTGGGTATTTCTTATGCTTGAAAACGTGAACAAAATCTGAGGTTCTGAAAAGAGAAGTTCTATAAACTAGAGTCGACCGAACGAGAATTCTTCTTCATGGAGGACAAAGATGATTCGACCTGGTTTGCTTTTGATGATTGCGATCCTGAGTTCGTTTCTGAATCCTGTTGCGGCGCAGAGTACTGAAGAGGCAATACGGTTTATCGAAAAGGCGGAAGCGCAGTTACTGGAGGAAACGATTGCTTCGGACCGTGCTGCCTGGGTTCAGGCGAACTTTATCACGTACGATACGCAATTCATTTCAGCGGCTGCAGAGGAGCGCCTTTCGCTTGCAGGAGTCGAACTTGCCAAAGAAGCAACGCGTTTTGACAAGCTTCAACTTGAGCCTGAATTGCGGCGGCGACTCGATCTACTGAAACAAGTGCTGACCTCACTTGCGCCCTCGGATCCCAAACTGGCTCGCGAATTGGCGCAGATAGCGGCAAAGCTCAAAGGCATGTATGGAGAAGGGAAGTATTGCCCTTCAGGGAAATCGGGCGACGATTGTCTGGACGTCAACGAAATCACAAAAACCTTCGCGGAAGTCCGCGATCCTGGGCAACTTCTGGACGTCTGGAAGGGTTGGCACTCGATTGCGCCACCAATGCGCGTTGATTACAAACGTTTTGTGGAACTACAAAATCAAGGCGCAAAGGAACTGGGTTATCAAGAGGTCGGCTCTTTCTGGCGGTCGAAGTACGATATGCCTCCCGATGATTTCGCTGCGGAACTGGAGCGATTGTGGACTCAGGTTCGTCCGCTTTACGAATCATTGCATTGTTATGTCCGTGCCAAACTTGGGGAAAAATATGGAACGAAGATTGTGCCGCAGGATGGTCCGATACCGGCGCACCTTCTCGGTAATATCTGGGCGCAGGATTGGAGCAACATCTATGAGCTTGTTGCTCCGGCCGATGCTGACCCTGGTTATGATCTGACCAAAATTATTCAGTCGAAAAACCTTGATGCGAAGGAGATGACCCGGATTGGCGAAGGATTCTTTGTATCACTAGGACTTGATCCGCTCCCCAAAACATTCTGGGAAAGATCGTTGTTTACAAAGCCCCGCGACCGGGAAGTGGTCTGTCATGCGAGTGCGTGGGACATTGATCAAGTCGAAGATCTGCGCATTAAGATGTGCATTGAGCCCAACGGGGTAGATTTCCGTACGATTCACCATGAGCTTGGGCATAACTTTTACCAGCGCGCATACAATCAACTCCCCTTTATTTATCGTCAGGGCGCGAATGACGGATTTCACGAAGCGATTGGAGATACGATCGCGTTGTCCGTGCCCCCAACCTATCTGAAGCAAATCGGATTTATTCAAACGGAGCCTCCCTCTTCAAAAGACATTGGACTTCTATTAAAAGATGCGCTCGGAGGTGTTGCGTTTCTGCCTTTTGGATTGCTGATCGATCAGTGGCGATGGAAGGTTTTCTCCGGTAGCGTTAAACCGGAAGACTACAATAAATCATGGTGGGAGCTGCGCGAAAAATATCAGGGAGTCAGCGCGCCGGTAGCGCGAACGGAGTCTGATTTCGATCCTGGCGCAAAATATCATGTTCCCGCTAATGTTCCGTACACACGCTATTTTCTCGCGCGCATTCTTCAGTACCAGTTTCACCGCGCCCTTTGTGAAACGGCCGGATACAAAGGCGTCTTGAATCGCTGCACGATCTACGGCAACAAAGCCGCCGGGGAGCGGCTCAAGAAAATGCTGGAGATGGGAATCAGTCGCCCGTGGGCTGATGCGCTTGAGGCAGCTACGGGTGAACGTCAAATGGATGGTACAGCTCTACTGGAGTATTACGCGCCACTCAAAAGTTGGTTAGAAAAAGAGAACGAAGGCCGGAAATGCGGCTGGTAGGTTAGCTGCCGGCAGAGTTATACGATTTTGCTCGCTGACCATGCGCAGGATCGGCCATCCATGAGCAGCAGCCCAACGGGATTAGGCAATTGGCAACAAAGCCTGCGTTCAACTTTGTTGACCCGGCCTTTTGGAGTCTAGCGAAGCCAAGCTTCTCCCGCCATTCTTGCAAGAGTTCACAATCGGTCCGAAACTTACCTTGATGAGTGAATAGGAAGAGGTAAACCGATGGTTAAGAGAGACGAAATCGTACTTGTGTTTGGTGCAACGGGAAATCAGGGAGGCGCCGTAGCGCGTCATTTGCTCGCGGAAGGATGGCGTGTTCGAGGAGTTAGCAGAAACCCGGATCGGGCAGAAGCAAAAGCTCTGAAGCAACAGGGCGCTGAAATCGTGGATGCCGACATGGAAGATCGGGCTGCGTTAGAGCGAATCATGTCCGGAGTTTATGGAGTTTTCAGCGTGCAGAATTTCTGGACCAGCGGTTTTGATGCGGAGATCCGTCAGGGAAAAAACGTGGTCAATGCCGCAGCAAAATTGCCTGTCAAGCATTTTGTGTACACATCTGTAGGTGGCGCCGAACGGAATTCTGGATTACCTCACTTCGAAAGTAAATGGCAAATCGAACAACATATTCAGAAGTTGGATTTGCCCGCAACAGTTTACAGACCTGTTTTTTTTATAGATAACTTCCACGGAACAGCATGGGGTTTTGGCGATCATATTCGCGAAGGCAAACTCCTCATGGGTTTGAAGCCTTCTACCAAATTGCAAATGATTGCGGTGGACGATGTCGGCACGTTTGTTGCGAAAGCGTTCGCGAACCCTGCCGAGTTCAAAGGCAAATCATATGAATTGGCCGGTGATGAGCTCACGATGAAAGAAATTGCGGCACAATTTTCCAAATACCAGCCGAAACCGGTGGAACATGTGCAGGTCCCGATTGAACAGGTTCGAAGCACGAACAAGGAATGGGCTGACATGCTGGAATGGTTTGATGCCGAAGGTTACAAGGCAGACATCCCTGCTCTTCGCAAGATCCATCCAGGATTGATGACATTTGAAGACTGGCTGAAGAAAAACTGGAAGTAGCTATATTCATCATAGCGACAGCTTCCGAACTTCTTTAGAGGTAATAGCCCTTACAGTGGCGGTGTTGGCACACCCAGCATGGCCAAATCGCCCGGCGAATCGACACATCCAGTCCCTCTTCCTTATAAAGCCTATTTACCGGTCCAGTTCTTGATAAATTCCGCGAGATTGGGGAGCAGATCGGTCCATCCGTGAAGAAAAACAAGCAGCCACAAATTCCGTGTGCGCATCCAAAGAACACCGAACATCAGCCCGATTGGCGAGACCACTGCAATGGAATACGCAGCAGCCGTGAGAATATCTGGCGCCTTTTCCATGCCTTCTATCAAAATGCTGTCCTCTGAGGACGTACCCGGGTGCGTGAGCCAGGCCGAAAATTAGAGCCATCACAACAATTCCCGCGGTTTCAGATCTCAACCATGCTGATGAGCGAGTCTGTAGGAAAACGCGGAACAAAAACTCTTCAGCAAGTCCCGCTTCAAGACACATCCAGAGTAGCGCAATGGGAGCAAAGAGCAGAATCAGTGAACCCGGAGCGTCAAGGGCGCTCAGTGACTGCAACCCTCTTCCAAGAAAAGCCTGCAGTAAGAAAAGGAGCACTGTCATGAGTAGCGAGGCGCGCCATCCTGCTTTTCCCAGCCGCTCTACCCTGAACAAATCGAGTAGCGAATAGCCAAAAGCCTTAAGAATGAACGCGGGAACAGCAACCATTGTTATTAGTTTTACGAGTAGAATTGCGACGCTTTGAGCTGGTTCGCGCGGGATCGAATCTTTTACAGCGGATAAACCCCATCCCAGTATGAGAATCGCAAATATTAGCAGATAGAAGAAAACAGCGATAAATTCACTTCCCGGCCTTTGCACTTCGACGCGGGCCGGCTCAACACCAATTGTTGAGAGCCAGGCCGCGATCGAAAAGCCAACTCCGAAGATCAGAAAGACCGCAAGAGATTCTCCAGCATTAAATCCAGGCGACGATGCAAGAATCGCAATCGAAAGCGCGTACAACAGAACATAACCGGCTGCAGCTACAGCGGATCGTTTTGAAATTTTCATTCCAATCCGAATAATCAGAATCCAAGGGCGAATAGCAATGCAGAACGAAGTTCTGCCATCTTTCTCTGAGTCAAGGTAGTGATCAACGGTCCGATACGTTCTTTGGAAATGGTTTGAATATGATCCAGATTTACGACACAGTCACTGGACATTCCATCCGCATTTGTGAGAAGAACTTCGGAAGGAATATCCCGGATTACCGATGTAACAGGTGCAACAGTCACTTCACCAAGAAAATCCATCACCGAATCGCGGGTTAGAATTACCACCGGACGGTTTTTGTCAGGTCGAGGGAACTTATACCAGCGCACTTCACCACGCTTCAGGGTTCTACCCATACTTGCTCGGACTCCCAAATATCAAACTCTCCCTCCTTGACTGGTTTCCGCCTGTACCCTTCGCGGTGTCTTCTCTCTAACTCTTCGGTTTGTATTCGCTGAAGTGCAGCCAGCAGCGCTTTGCGAGTGAACGCAGAGCGCGATGTTCCTTGTTTCTTTGCAGCTTTATCTACCTTTGCTATCAAGTCCTCGTCAAGGGTCATTTGAACCGTTTTCATTGCTTTCTCGATGTGTAAAGTATAGCTATTCTAATCCACATCTTCTCATACATCAAGCCAGGGATTGAAAACAACATGCGGTTCTAGGACGGTTGTACCGTAGAACGAATCATTATTAGAATCTGTGACATTCACCTTAGGGGGCCAATCGTGGTGGGGAACCTCGATCACCCTGGACGCTTCTATGTCTGGGCATTTCTGATTGTGCTGTTTCCACTAATGCCCAGCCTTATCCGGCCTATCGAATCCGAAGATCAGAATCAAACATCTGAAACACGAATCCTTTCCCATTCTTCGGACATGGACAACACTGCACTGAATGCTGCGAAGGAATTCATAAGACAACATCGATACGATCAAGCAACGAACAAGCTGGAAGAAGTATTGGAGCGTTCTTCAAATCACGCTGAAGCTCTCATGTATCTTGGGACAGTTTATCTGTACAAGGATCTGGATCATCTGAAGGCCATGAAATGGTTTGAGAATTCATTGAAACTGGGAGGCGGAGCCGCGTTTCTGGTGCAACACTCCCATCCGACATTTGGCGGCAATCAACTGGCAGATTATTGCCGTGGGTGGCTGATACTTCGCGGTGATGAAGTTGAGTTTACGCCCGATAACGGTACGCATGGTTTTCGTGAATCTCCCGCTGATCTCAAAGAGTTCAAACAAAACCGTCTTCAGCAGTCGATGTTTCATATCAAGCGACAGGATAGCAACTTTAACTTTCATCCGTTCACGGGAGGGGAGGACGAGGCACTATTGATCATGGCCATGTACAAGAAGCTTTCCCGGTCAAATCAAAGCAAATAAGCGAGTAAAGGAGGGAACGATGATTCGTCGTTGGGGATACTATCTGGTTCTGGGGTTTTTGACGTTTGCAGTTTGCGGTCTGACAGACTATTCGGGTTTTGCTTTTGCCGATGAGTCGAGGGAAGAGAAAGAACTTCGTAAAAGAAAGGAAAAAGAACAGGCAAAGGAAGCAGAGAGAAGAGAAAAAGAGGACAAAACCAAAGCGAAGATAGCCAATGAATATGAAAACTGCGAATCTTCACTGAAGATTTGTATCGAAGCGATATGGACTACAGGGACGCAGTGCATCAGGAGTACATGGATCTACAATCACAGCACGCGCTTATGGCGTATCAGATCAATACAGTACGTACGACAGAACATAACCGGCTGCAGCTACAGCGGATCGTTTAGCGATCTTCATTCTGTCTATATTATCCGGTCGCCGATCAAAAGCTAAATCGCAACAACCTCTCTAATCATGTAGTGGATTCCTTCTACCTCCATTCAATTCGATTCAACTCCTGCATGTTCGCGTAGCGACAGCAACCGTCAAACCGTAGATGATGTGCATGCTACGGAGGAAAGGAAATGAATCGAACCCTTTTGTTAGTTTTTTTCACAACCGTTTTCGCAGCGCTTGTCGCTTTCAATGCTGTACCAGGCTGCGCCTGGTGATCTCGATCCATCTTTTTCCGATGATGGAAAAGCATTCGCAAGCTTCTCAACAGGTACGGATGCCGAGGCATACGATGCCGTTTATGATTCTTTCACGGGTAAAATCACGGTAGCCGGAATGGTATCCAATCAGGCTCTGGGCTCAAGACATATTGCGCTCGCGCGTTTTACTGCCAATGGCAAGCTGGACGGAACATTCGGCAACGCCGGGCGCGTCGACCAGAGTTTTGGCCATTATGGATTGAGTCGACTGCTATTGCGCATCTGTCACACGGCAAAGTTGTGGTTGCCGGTGAAAGCGGTGACGGACCTTTCGTCGCAAGGTTTAATGCAAACGGGAGTGTTGACGGCACATTTGGTATGAATGGAATTAAAATCCTTCAACCGGACGGAGCGGCGATGGATGTTGCAATTCAAGACGATGGAAAGATTGTAGTTGCACCTGGCCTTTTCGGGTGTTATTGGAGTCACACGGCTGAACTCCAATGGCTCCATAGACTCGTTCTTTGGAGTACAAGGATTGGTGACCATAGACTTTTTTGGATTTGGCAATGAACCCAGTGCGCTTGCCATTCAGGAAGATGGCAAGATCGTCATTAGTGGTGAAGCTTATAAAGATGAAGCTGGTACAAACTCAACCTGGGCTATCGCGCGTTTATTCTCGAATGGCTGGTTGGATTGGACATTCGGTTACAACGGCAAAATAACCTACGACTGGAGCACCTATCGGGATTTCACCCAGTCTCTTGTCATACAGACGGACGGAAAGATTGTTGTTTCGGGAAAAGTTGGCATTCCCCTGAATTTTTGGATTGGCACGTTTCTCGTCCTCCGGCACACCCGATTTCGCATTTGTGAACGACTTCCCAAATTACAATGCAGAATATTCCGAGAGCGTTCGCGTGGCAGCAAATGGAAGAATTATTTCAGGAGGATTTGCGGACAATAGTTTCATGGATGCCGTCTTTGCCGTGTCTTGCCATACCAGTACGGGCACGCTCGATTCTTCTTTCGGAACTTTGGGTAGAGTCACAACGGACATGGGAGCACAATGGGAAGAGATCAGTGAGATCCTGATTCAGAAGGACGGCAAAATCATCGCGGTCGGCTTGTCGAGAGGATCGGACGGATCCAGTCGTTTTGCCATAGCGCGTTATCTCGGCTGCGGTTTATAACAATGTTTCCTCATATTTCACTGAGAGGTTTGGCATGAAAATTACTCTTTACATCATTTTCTTTTTAGTAGCTTCAATCACCTACGCTGCGCCGGGTGATCTTGATACCACATTTGGAAATGCTGGAATCGCGATCGAAAGTACGCCCGACGGCTCCAACATGGGCACATACGACGGAATCCTGCAGAAGGATGGAAGTATTGTCGCAGTTGGGAGCACTTATTTCGTTTTCAATGGATACAGCATCGCATTAGTGCGCTTTAATAAAGATGGGCAGCTCGACACGACATTTGGAACCGGCGGCTGGACAATCACGAATTTCGGGTACTACAGCACTCTTGCAATAGCGGCCGCCACGCAAACAGATGTGAAGATCGTGGTGGTGGGGCAACTCGAAGAGAATGGAAAGTCCGATATGTTCGTTGCCCGTTTCCTGGCAGACGGAGCAGTGGATTCGTCATTCGGCACGGAAGGGTTGGTAATCATCGATCTGATAGGGACCTTTGAAGAAGCGCACGATGTCGCAATCCAGGGGGATCAAAAAATTGTCGTTGTAGGTCCTGTTTACACGCATGTAGGTCTTGATTTTGCGATCGTTCGATTAAATACAGATGGAACAAGAGACTTGAATTTCGGACAAAACGGTTTCAGCATCACGGATTTTTACGGGTTCAGTGACGATCCGAGTTGCGTCGCGATCCAACCTGACAGAAAAATTGTTGTAGGGGGCTTGGTCAAGTTGACTTCCACGAATGGAGCGTTTGGCGGTGTCAGGTACAGGCAGGACGGCTCGCTCGATCCCCTCTTTGGTTCAGGTGGAAAAGTAGAAACAGATTTTTTCGCACGTGATGACATGGCTACGTCGATAGCCCTTCAAACAGATGGCAAAATTGTGTTAAGCGGTTTCTCTCAAAGATTTACTCCATCCACTACTTACGGATTATTTACTTTTGTCCGATACAACATCAATGGAAGTGTCAACATCACCAAAGTCGAAAGCTATGGCGGGAGTCTCTGGGAAGGATCCAACTCTGTTGTAATCGCCACCAATGGCAGAATTCTTTCAGCGGGCGGTGCTGATGATCCCTCTTTCAGTGATTCATCATCTGCCCTAACGTGTCACACAACGACCGGGGCGCTGGACAACGCTTTTGGAAATGCCGGTTGGGTCATTACTGCAACAAGTCCCGCGCAAGAATCCATTTCCCAGCTGTTGCTTCAGCCGGATGGGCTCCTTATCGCCATCGGTTCAGGCATCGACGGCAATGGATTGAATCGAGTCGTTGTTGCCAGATACTACGGCTGCGGCCAGTAACGACGATTTTTCAATCCGGCGCGGACAGGGCAAATGTATAATTGGTTGAAATGGAAGCCGGTAAGATTGGGTTTACAAAGATCTTGCTCGCGCTCACTCTTTTTCTAACTTCTAATTTGCAGGCTCTCGATCCGGATAAGGCCATCACGCAATATGTTCATGATATCTGGGGGAGGGAGGAAGGAATGCCTCAGTTATCGGCTCGCTATATAACTCAAACGAACGACGGATATTTATGGATCGGAACTGAAAATGGTCTGGCGCGATTTGATGGTATTCGTTTTACAGTATTCGATCCGCGAAATGAAAAAACTTTTCACAGCGCGTCTATTTTCGATCTTTGCAAGGACCGGGATGGAGGATTGTGGATCGTAACGCGCGCCGGCGATCTGCTCCGTTATAGAAATGGCCGCTTTGTTGATTACCGTTCGATCATTGGACTCAACGCCATAGTCGTTTCGGTAATTCAGGATATTCACGGGACAATATGGATAGGAACCGAGGCCGATGTAGGGCGAATCGAGAACGAACGTTTTGTGCCTTTAAAGGCTAAAAGCGGATCAAGACCCAAACGGACGTTTCCGATTGTCTCAGATCATACCGGACGGCTCTGGGTGGAATCGTATCAATGGATCAACGATGAATTTCAGCGACCTGCAAATTTTCCAGCCACCGCTTTTGTCTATGTGATCTTTCAAGATAGCGCGAAAACCCTGTGGTTTGGAACCGAAGGTCAAGGCCTCTTCTATTATCGTGATGGAAAATTCGGAGCTGTTCCTGATTTACCTTCTGATGTGATCCGTTCCATCGCAGAAGATCGCCATCATAATCTCTGGATTGGCACTCAAAACTGATTGGTCCGGCTGCACAACGGAAAAATGGATACGTTCGATACCAGGGAAGGGCTTTCGGAGGATCAGGTTACAAGCATAGTGGAAGACGCAGAAGGGAATTTATGGGTCGGCACGCAAGGCGGTGGTCTGAATCGTTTTCGCGACGGCGCTATCACCTCTTTTTCTGCAGAGGAAGGTTTCTCGCAAAATTCGATTTTTTGTGTATACGAAGACCGGAACGGGATTCTCTGGACCGGTTCGACGCAGGGACTGGATCGCTATGAGAATGGAAAGTTGTCATCCTTCACAAAAAAAGATGGATTGCCGAACAGTGAGGTTCTCTCGTTGTGGGGAGATCATCAGGGAGCATTATGGGTTGGCACGAGCGCAGGACTTTCCCGTTTTCAAAATGGCCGTTTTACTAACTTCACAACAAAAGAGGGACTTTCCGGAGACATCGTTCTCGCAGTTTTCGAAGATAGCAGCAATGCTTTGTGGATTGGCACGCTGAGCGGCATCAGCCGTTATCATGAGGGCAAGTTCCAGAGCGTTTACACGTCCAAAAAGCGCCAACCCATTTCCGCAATCGTAGAATCTGCTGATGGAAGCATCTGGGCTGCGATCGCCGGAAAAGGAATCGTGCAGTTTCAAAACGGAAAAATCCCCACTGAGCACGGACTTCCAAGTAATGTTGTGATTTCGCTTCATGCCGACCGCGAAGGAATGCTTTGGATTGGGACTTATGAAGGCGGTTTGATCCGTTATGGCAACGGCAAATTCACGCAATACACAACGGCGCACGGCCTGCATCAAGACTCGATTTATCGAATCCTCGAAGACGATCGGCAAAATCTATGGATGAGCTCGAACGAAGGAATATTTCGTGTAAGCAAGAAGGAGCTGAATGACTTTGCAGATTCGAGGACCGCTACGATTCATTCTGTCATTTACGGAAAATCGGACGGCATGAGGAATGTCGAGTGTAATGGTGGCCAACAGCCGGCCGGCTGGAAGTCGCATGATGGGAAGTTGTGGTTTCCTACGGCCAAAGGTCTCGTCCGCATTGATCCGAATCACCTTCCTCTTAACTGTCAGGCTCCTCCAGTACACCTGGAGCAACTTGTAGTAGATGATGATAAAACCATCCTGTTAACAAACGATCTTAAATCGTTCTCTCTTCCTCCCGGTGATGGGAGACTGGAATTTCATTTCACTGCATTGAGCTTTACGAACCCCGAAAAGATTCGCTTCCAGTACATGCTGGAAGGACTGGACAGAAAATGGATCGATGCCGCCAATAAACGTGTTGCCTACTACACAAACATTAACCCCGGCAGCTACACGTTTCGCTTGAAAGCGGCGAACGCCGACGGAATCTGGAATGAAACAGGGGCGCAGCTTCCCTTGCATCTTCAGCCACACTTCTATCAAGCCTACTGGTTCTATACACTCTGCGCGCTCGCATTTTTTTACACTGGATTTCAAATCCACCGCTATCGATTGCGCCGTGCACTTCAAATGGAACAGATTCGCACCCGCATCGCGACAGATTTGCATGATGACATCGGAGCAGGACTTACTCAGATTGCCATCTTGAGTGAAGTGCTGCAGCAACGGACGGCATTCGATGATGGTACTTCCAGGAATGAATCGCTCGCGCGGATCGCAGATTCTTCCCGTGAGCTCATCGATTCGATGAGTGACATAGTTTGGGCCGTTGATCCAAAAAAGGACAAGATCTTAGACCTTGTATTGCGGATGCGGAGATTCGCAAACGATGTTTTGTCCGGAAGAAACATTGCGTTTACGTTTGAGTCTGACGGATTGCAGGAACAGCGTGAGCTTGATCCCGAAATGCGAAAACATATTTACCTGATTTATAGGGAGAGTCTGAATAATCTTGTGCGTCATTCCGAATGTAAGAAAACCGCAATCTCGCTCCGGTCAGAACACAATGAACTCATCCTTACAGTAAGAGACAACGGTAAGGGTATGGATTTTTCCCAATCACAGGACGATCGCGGTGGTCACGGTATCCGCAGCATGCGTCAGCGAGCGAAAGAAATCGGAGCAAAGCTGGATATCACAAGTTCCTCAAGTGAAGGGACCACCATCTTACTGCGTGTGCCTCTTCGTTAGCTACACGTTCGTGTAGTGAAAGGGATTCTCTTCTGCAAATAACCCCAAATTACTGCATCTCTCTGGAGTGACACTCCCGTCCTTGTTGTTTGATCATTTAGCAAGGAGATTAATCAATGAATCGAACGGTAAAAAACATTCTGCTTCTGCTGGCGGTGGTTGCCTGGATCCCACGCACAGAAATGAGTGCGGGTGAAGTGCACAACAGCCTTTCCTTTGAAGATCGAGTTGCATTGCAGTGGGCCATCGAAGAGGTCTACTGGAAATACACTTTATGGCCGGCGGAAAACATTGAAACGAAACCTGCTTTGCGTTCCATTGTGAAGGATTCGGCCATTCGCGGAAAAACGAAGGAATATCTAATGAAATCCGCGGCGTTAGATTCCTACTGGCGTCGACCGATAACAGCAAAACAGATGCAGGCCGAGATGTATCGCATGGCAAAACATTCAAGAAATCCGGAACTTCTGAGTGAGCTTTGGGCTGCCTTGAACAACGATCCTTATTTAATAGCAGAGTGCATTGTCCGTCCAATTCTTGTAGATCGCTTTTCCAACGAGATCAGCGACTTTGAAAAAAAATGGACGCGAATGAAATCCAACATACGGATGCCTGCAGATTTTTTGCATCAGAATTACCGTTTGCCGGAAATGAAGGCGGGCACGGCGATTTACAGTCCTGTGCCGAGCGGTACGTGGGAATATTTGTGGCCCAGTGATGGTATTCCTTCTAAGCGAATGAATCACACAGCGGTATGGACGGGAACCCATATGATTATATGGGGCGGCTACAGCCCCAATACTCCGTTGAAATCAGGAGCAAAGTACGATCCGGCAACAGACTCGTGGCGTGCGACACCATACAACACCGCTCCAACAGCGCGCTATGGACACACTGCGGTTTGGACCGGCGCTCGAATGATCGTTTGGGGAGGCTCGACATTTACCGATCCGAAAGAGCCGGATTATCCATTAAATACAGGGAAATGGTTTGATCCGGTAACGGACACCTGGACCACAATGTCCACAACCGGAGCGCCCTCAGCGCGAGAAAATCACAGAGCAGTCCTGGCCGGAAAAGAAATGCTCATCTGGGGAGGAAGCAGCGGGACCTTCCTCAATACAGGTGGCCGGTATCGTTATTCTACGGATACATGGACTCCGATATCTACAGTCCGTGCACCGCAGGCCCGTCACACTCATACAGCGGTTTGGACAGGAGATGAGATGATTGTGTGGGGAGGATATTCAGCTTCCGGTTTGCTAAGATCGGGAGGTCGCTACGATCCCTCCACCGATTCCTGGACCGATACATTCATTGATTTCTTGACTACTCCTTCCGCCCGATATCACCACACGGCTGTATGGATCGGCAAGGAAATGATTGTTTGGGGAGGCGAGGCTAACGGCGTCAAGATGAATACCGGAGGACGTTACAATCCCCTCACAAACGCATGGTATTCAGTCAGTACTGCGAACGCTCCGGAAGCGCGGGCGCATCACACCGCTGTTTCGACTGGCCCGCGAATGATTGTATGGGGAGGTTGGGACAACGACGGAAATTCATGGATCACAGGAGGGATGTACAACCCTGCAACAAACTCATGGAATGAAACTGCGACTTACCCCGCTCCAGGAGGAAGGGGAAAACACACCGTTGTTTGGACAGGTCTTGAGATGATCGTTTGGGGTGGCTATATGTTTTATCAGGATACTTATTTCGATTCAGGGGGACGATATGCTCCGTGAATTTGCCGGCGATCTGTCTTACACTGATTCTATGACTGAAGAGAAACCGGTCCGAGTGGCTATTATCGAAGACCTGAAGCAAATCCGCGAAGGCCTTGCCGCTTTAATCGGAGGAAGTCCCGGTTTTCGATGTATCGGAACATTCGGATCCATTGAAGAAGCATTGCCCGGCATCCGGAGAAATGTTCCCGACCTGTTATTGATAGACATCGGACTTCCCGGAAAATCGGGAATCGAAGGAATTCGGATTCTGAAGGATCTTTATCCGGATCTCGTTATGCTTGTGCTGACAGTTTTTGAAGATGATCAGCGAATCTTTGATGCGCTTTGTGCCGGCGCGCATGGATACATGTTGAAGAAAACGGCACCGGCGAAGTTGCTGGAAAGTTTGAAAGATGCTGTTCATGGCGGCGCGCCTATTTCACCGGAAATTGCGATGCGCGTCGTGAAATTATTTCGCGACTTCCGGCCGCCATCGAATTCTGAGTATCGTTTGACGCCACACGAAATTCGCATTCTTGAGCTTCTTGTGGAAGGGGATTCGTTCAAAACCGCGGCGCAAAAACTAAATGTAACGGTTCATACAGTCACGTTTCACATGAGAAGCATTTACGACAAACTGCAAGTGCATTCAAAATCGGAAGCTGTTGCCAAAGCTCTTCGCCACGGTCTGGTTAAGTAAAATAGGGAAAGCTGTTTGCGGATCTACTGAATTCCAAGCTTTTCCAGTACGGGTTGAAGAAGCTTTTTTTCGAGTTCGATCGTGGATTGCTGAACAGGCAATCCCTCAGCACGCATCTTTTGATACGATTCGCTCGTACGTAGATGAGCGAGCATCGGATCCCAATCAAAGTAATTCCAGGCAATCCATCCCTTCTGCACTGTGTTTTTCAGATAAATGGAAGCTTTCTCCAGATCGCCACTGAGGGAGTAACACTGAGCAAGACGAAAGGAAACATGCAAATCCACTTTGGCCGCTTCCAGCATCCGATGGTCAGGTTGGAAAGGCACTGTTTTGCCTGTAACAGCCTCTGCCTGGTATCGAAGAATTCGGGTCGGTAGCGTATCCGGGAGTTGCAAGATCAGCATTGTTCCCTCATCCGTTTTACCAAGAAGCAGATCGTACCAGGCAAGATAGAATTTGCCCCAATATTTTTGTGGATAGTCGGAATACAAAGTTGCCAGTCCATCCAGCGATTCGCGGTGTTTTCCGGCTTGAAAAAGAGAAGCATTGTAAATCAACTTCATGTAATAGTTTTCCGGAGAAAGTTTCAACGCATATTGAAAAAAACGCTCGCTGAGCTCGAAATTACCTGACTGGCGCAAAGCCATTCCAATCATGCCTATCTGTTCAAGATTGAAACGATCTGCTTTGATCTGATCTGCCGCAATTCGCAGCGTCATTGCCGGTCTGCCCATGTAAAACTCATATCGAGTTTTTATATCGATCAGGGGACCATAGTCCGATCGCAAGGCAAGACCACGGTCCAGATAATACCGGCAGAGCTCAAGATTCGCGGGATGAAAATCGATTCCCAGGTTCACCGCCTGGTAATGCAAATAGGCAAGGCCATGATAAATCTTTACAGAGGGGCTGGTATGCAAAGCTTGCTGAAGAAGCGCACTCGCTTGCCCAAAAGCATTTGTTTCCCCTTCCTCCATTTCACTGATTTTAGAAACTCCTCTCAAATAGAGTTCAAAAGCTTGCGCATTCATACTGACGGGAGACTGCATCGGCTTTTGCTGCAGCCAGGATAACAACTGTGTTTTCACTTGATTTAGAGCACCAAGAAAATCTGCTGACGATAAAGGAAACGAATCGGAAAGTTCCTTTTTAGAACCGACTTGGACCAGCGAATATTTGAGCTCCACTCCCGCCGCGCCATTTCTTAACGCACCTTTGACAAAATAGGATGCGCCTGCCTTTCGTGCAGCTTCTACCGGTGCCAGGCCTTTACTTAAAGAGTCCTGCACATCGGAAAATGGAACCACGATAAAATTTTCCTGGGCCAGGATGCGGGATAACTCCACACTCAACCCGCGCGTTGCAAAATTCAATTCTGTCCTGTCTGTTTCGTTTTCAAACGAAAAGACAGAAAGGAAAATTTTGGGCTTTTCGACATGGATGGACGCTGTTGTTTTCGTTGGAATGACAATATTGAGCGCAGAAAAAATCCCTCCAGACAGGAGCATTCCGATCAGTAGTGCCGCAATAACTTTGTGCTGATTCATCTGTTTTCGGAGCTGATAGGACCAGTTTGGCTTTCGAGCAAGAATGGGATCACCCGAAAGATATCTTGCTAAATCCTCGGCCAGATCTTTCGCCGTTTGATATCGTCTTTGCGGATCCTTTTCCAGACACTTCATCACAATCGTTTCAATATCTTTCGGAATAGACCTGTTCATTTTCCGGATTGCGGGCGGATCATCCTTCAAAATCTTTACCAGGATTTCCGCGCTGCTTCCATCAAAGGGAGCCTTTCCGGTGAGCAGGCTGTAGAACAAAGCGCCCAGACTGTAAATATCGGTCCTGTGATCGAGATTCTTGCCGCCAAACAGTTGTTCGGGTGACATGAAAGAAGGAGTGCCGACAATTTGATCTGTAGATGTGAGTGCTGGATCGTTGAGTACCCGCGCAATTCCAAAATCCAGTACATAAGGACGAAACGTTCCGTCTTCACAGCGTTCGATCATAATATTGGACGGTTTTAAATCACGGTGTATGATTCCCAACCTGTGTGCAGCATCAACCGCTGAAGCAACTTTCTGCATCACGATCACTTTCTGCTGGAGACTCATCTCGCTTTGGATTTCATTGAGCGTTTGGCCCTTGATGTATTGCATGGCGATGTACTGCTTGTTGTCTACCTGCCCCACTTCGTAGATCCTGCAAATATGATCGTGATCGATTTGGGCTTGAGCGCGCGCTTCTTTGAGTAGACGCTCCCGGTAGATTTGATCGTCATTCCGGATGAACTTTAATGCGACATAGCGTTTCAGTTGCGGGTCATACGCTTTGTACACCTTGGCCATCCCTCCTTCACCGAGAAGGCTTTCGATTTGATAGCGATCCCAGTTGGTTACTGGTAGCTCAAAGTTTGTGTCGCTCATTGCATCTTGCAGGAGGTTCACTGATTCTCAAAAGTAGCCCGGACGTCTCGTCTGCGCCAAGCTCCGCAGGCGGGACGCGCGCGCTACTTTGTTTACCTTAGCAACTTCTGTTCCAGCTCGATCCTGACCTTCTATTGGAGTGTTGGCAACTTTGTTATCGCTTTGCCATCTTCAAAACCAAACTATGCCAACTGAATTGCCATAGGCATTTCAATGCGTTGCAGCAAGCCGACTGTTGGACATCGATTTCCTTGCATTGCTGTGATCGTTCCCCAGGTCCGTTTGTCGCTGTTAATTGCGCTGCCATTCCTTCTGAACTCTTTGAAGCAGAGTTATTTGGAATCGGACAAAAGGTTGCTACAGATGTTGTGGTGAGAACTGGCCAAATAGAAATGGCACATCATGGAACTCTTTTCCTGGATGAGCTGGGTTCGTTCCCGATCGCGTTACAGCCGAAAATCTTGCGCGCAATTGAAGAGAAAATGGTCACACGGGTGGGGGAACATCGTTCTATTCCGGTGGATTTTCGCTTGATCACAGCAAATAATGAAGATCCCAGGACCTGATTCGCAGCGGAAGACTGAGGGAAGATCTATATCATCGCATTTCAGCTGTAGAAAATTGTCATACCTCCGCTTCGCGAAAGAAGTGAGGATATTCCGTTTCTACTTTTAGGCCTTTTGCAGCAGATTTCGAAAAGGAAAAAAGCCGGTTGCCGGTATTAAGTAGCGCGGACGTCCCCGTCTGCGCAGTTTACGCCGGCGAGACGCCCGCGCTACTTGCCACTACCAGCCGGGAGGGTAGTTGGGAAAAATGTTCATGGCATCGATGATGGCGCTGTAGTTATCGACATCCGGCGGCAAGTTTAGAGCCGTGCGACACGCGGAACAATATTGGTTATCGTTGCGGTCCATGATGCAGAGTGTTTCGCCCGGAGGAAAGTGAAACCCCGAGCCACCCAGAGAATCCCCCTCATAGTGGTGAAGAACATTCAGAATGTGTCCGAATTCATGTCCAACGATTGTTTCGTAATGCAGCCGCAACGTTCGTGTGTTTGGGTCGGCATCGGAATTACCCGGAAAGCCCAGTATTGTTTCCGCATATGCGCCAGAACGTTTGATGCCGAACCTGAAATCAAATCGGTAGCCTGGAAAATGAAGGTCAGTCAACCGGTTTAACGCGATCATATGGATCGTCTCACTTGTCCATGGGGGGATGTACTGGACCGGCGGAAGAGTTGCATATCTCACTGCGATTGTAATAGGACAAGGCACAGCTAAAGCTGTATCAAGAACGCTCTGGTACCGCGATCGATTCGCTAACATCCAGGCCTCCCATTGTGCGTTCTTTCCGTAGCGGCTGCGAAAACTCTTCACCTGTACTTCATATTTATCTGCGATGTTATACGACACCGGCGCAGCTGTAACCCAGAAGCTTAACGAATTTGTCTTTCCCCGCTGGTAGGCTCCTGTAGGGATTCCATAGGCATATACCTGGTAGACGCCTGCGGGGACGTTAGGCGGAATGCGCACTCGAATGTGATCTTCTTGTAAATCCAGAACTACTAATGAAAACTCATTGCACCGTTTTAGGACGGGAGGAATTGGAGGCAGCGCTTCATTATCTTTCAGTCCCGTGCCGTAAATCGTGAATTCTTCTCCCGGCGCGCCTCGATCCCGATCCAGGTGAGTGATCTTACTGACACAGCCGCTGAACCCGCACAGGATGAGAACGAAGAAGGCGACCCCGAAGAATACTTTAAAGGCCGAGATTCTTGTTGGCGCTACCAAATCAGGCATTCGTAGGATTCTACTTCACTGCGGCACAAGAAAGAAAAATGAACTGAAACCTGAAATCACGCCTGACAGTTTCTCCTGCTGCTTCCCGCTAATAACAGCTGAGGCAGTGCGCAACTGACCTCGCAAAGGAGAACCATCAAATGCTGAGAAACATTCTATTTTTTTTGGTGTTCTTATTCATTACGAGTTCTGCTATCGCAGAATATTATCAGGAAGATTTTACTTCTGATACAAATCCAGGTCAGCCTGGTTTTGCCAGCTCTGTATTCGTGCATTCCATTTCAGGAAGCTTCGCTTTTATCAACGCTCCACTTTTCCCTCCGGATCCACCCGATGCGATCGAAATATTCAACGGCCTCAACGATATTACCTTTGCGTTGGGTGCGGGCCAGCAAATTCAACACGCAAGAGTCGGCGTCCTGAGCGCTTTCGGCCACTGCAGAGTTGTATTTCTAGGAGCGAACCTGCCTCTGACGGCGTGACGCCTCTTCGCAGGACCCTGGACTTCAACGCCGGGAACATCAACTGGCAGGTGGCTGAAGTCTTCGATACTACCGAAAGCGATAAGATAAATCCGCAAGATCCGAATGAGCATCCACCGGCGCTAGGAGCGATTCGCAGAATTACATTGATCGGGGGAGAAAGTGTTTATGACAACATCGAGATTGAAACCACGGGAGGAAATCCGAATCCCGTAACCGCCGGAATTCTGGTCAATCCTAAAAAGATTAACGTCAATTTACGTTCAGGACTGATTCGCATAGCGATTGTGACAGATACCAATTTCGATGCTCTTTCCATTGATCCCACAACAGTTCAACTTGGCAATGCGACAACTTTGATCAATGGATTTGGTGGAGACATTGAGCCGGACGGCGATACGGATCTTTTGTTATTTTTCCGGTTTCGGGATATAGGAATTGTTTGCGGAGATACTTCAGTACTTTTTTCTGCCAGGACGTTAACGGGAGAAATGGTTGAAGGAATTGGAGTGATAGAGACAGTGGGCTGTCCTTAAGGAATTCAAAACAGATAAAAATGTTCAGGCGCGGACGAGTTGAACTTGCCGTCCGCGCCATATGTCATCATATTTATGGGAAGGGACACTAAGTCGTGGGTTGTTTTAACGGAAGGCGGATCTGGAAACGCGTATCGCCCGGTCTGGATTCTACCCGAATGCTGCCGTGATGTTTTTGAACGATTCTCCAAACGCTATCCAGGCCGAGTCCCATTCCTTCTCCCATTTTTTTTGTGGTGAAAAACGGTTCGAAAATCTTGTGTTGAATCTCATCAGGGATTCCGGCGCCGGTATCGGCGATATCGATCAGCACACAATCGCTATCTAGCAGGGTTCGGATTGTGAGCTTCCCTCCCTGTTTCATTGCATCTGCCGCGTTGTCGATCAAATTCGTCCAAACCTGATTGAGTTCACTTCCGTAGGCGCAAATACGAGGAAGGTTCGGATCAAAGATTCGCTCGACTTCGATTCCATGCTTTAACTTGTATCGCAGCATAACGAGTGTGTTATCGATCCCATGATGCACGTCGATTTCTTGAATCGGCGCCTGGTCCATGTAGGAATATTCTTTAATTGCTTTCACCAGTTCCGAAATGCGTCCGGTGCTGGATTCAATTTCTTTCGTCAGTTTTTTTGCGAGCACCTGCGAAACAATTCGTGAGAGCCCATCCGTTAACGCTTCCTGTCCTACTTTTTGATGGAGCGCTTCGAGCCAGGGAATATCAAGAGTGGCTTCCGCCAGAACCGGAGCCAGTTTCCAGGGCTCTCTAACGGCATTTTTCTTCAGCCAGGACGTGATTTCCTCTTCCTGCTCGCTTTGAGTGAGCGAATCCAGAAGAACGGGAGCTTGTATGTGCTGCAGTGCCTGGCGTTCGAAATGGGAAATCGCCTTTCGCTGTTCGGGCGTCAGTTCGCGGTTGTCGAGACGGGAGGTTGCATCACGCAAAGCATCTTGCGCTTCGCTGAGAGCGAGAGCCGCGCGTTTTGCAGAGGCGGCAGGATTGTTCAACTCATGAGCCAGCCCGGCGGATAGTTTTCCTAGAGCGGCCATTCGATCTCTTTGCTGGTCCTCTTTTGTTGTTGACCGAATGCGGTCACTCATGATGCTGACCAGGCGCTGCACTAGCTGGGGCGCAACACGCGTCATTTCGGGAAACAGATCCGTGCTTCCCGAAAGCAGTCTTCCTGGCGTGAGGGCGCGAAAAGTTCCGGGCCATTGCGTCAGCCGGGAATAGGGAAGTTTCCCCACGATGTCGCCGGGTTTTGAAATGTAAACGCGTGTATCCTGTGAGTCAGACTCCCGGCGAAAGTGGAATTCTCCTCCCAGCAAAATACTGAACGTGTCAGCAGGTCCACCTTCCTGAGCGACAATTTCACCGGCAGCAAAAGTTACTTCTTTTAGATTTCTCGCGAGCCAGATCAGTTGATCTTCAGGAAGATCTGCAATCGCAGGAACCATTTGAAGTTCTTCCAAAATTCGATTCGTATCTGACATCTTTTAAACCTTGCTGAGATATTGATGGATCAATTGTATTGCGATCGATCCTTCACCGACTCCGGAGGCGACACGTTTTACGGAACCGTGCCGGACATCTCCCACCACAAAAATTCCCGGGACGCTCGTTTCGAGCAAAACGGGATCGCGGTCCAGTTGCCATCCTTTCGGACGCTGGCCATCGCGTAGCAAATCGGGGCCGGACAGAATGAATCCGCGTTCGTCGCTTTCAACGATTCCCTCAACACAATGCGCGTGAGGTGTCGCTCCTATAAATATGAAGAGATAGTTGGCGGGAACGGTTTCCGTTTGTCCGCTTGTTGTGCAATGAATGGAGATTGCCTCCAGATGGTCAGTTCCATGGACTTCAACGACGCGCGAATTGTATTCGACGGAAATATTCGGAGTCTCTCGGATTCGATCGATCAAATATTGCGACATGCTGTTTTTCAATGTATCTCCGCGAACCAGCATCACGACGCGCTCGGCAAATCCCGCAAAGTGGACCGCAGCCTGACCTGCTGAATTGGCTCCTCCCACCAGATAGACCGTTTGGCCGCGGCACTCAATTGCTTCGGTCATCGCTGCGCCGTAATAAATTCCCGCTCCGCTGAGGCGGTCCATGCCGGGCACATCCAATTTTCGCCATCGCACACCGGTCGCTATCAAAATCACATGACATCGAACTTCAGTTCCGTTAGCGAGTTCAACGATTTTGTATGGACCTTCGACCCGCACCCGTGAGGCTTCCATTGGGGCAAGAATTTCGACTCCAAAACGGCGCGCCTGCATGACGGCCCGGCGCGTTAGATCTGCGCCCGTTAGTCCCGCGGGAAATCCGAGATAATTTTCTATGCGCGAGCTCAGCGCGGCCTGGCCACCCGGAGCTTCCCGTTCAATCATCACCGTGCGGAGTCCTTCTGATGCTCCATACACAGCCGCAGCCAGACCGGAAGGTCCACCACCAATAATCACCAGATCGTAAAAATCGGTCTCAGCACGTGTCAGTAATCCTATCCGGTCTGCAATTTCACCTGGAGATGGCGCACAGAGTTTCGAACCATCAGGAAAAAGAACAAGCGGAAGCTTCTGCAATTCTATCTCATCCAGCACATCGACTAGACTTCGCACTTCGGTGTCGCGATCTTTTGTTTCAATGTCGAGCCAGCGATAAGGCAAATTGTAGCGGGCAAGAAAATATTTCACGGTGTGGGAATGCGGTGACCAGCGATTCCCTAAAACGCGAATCCCTTGAAAGGGCGGTCTGTAATTTGCGTGCCAATCTTCGATCAAGTCATCCAGTATCGGATAAAAGTTCTCTTCCGGCGGATCCCACGGTTTCAGAAGATACTGATGAATGTGAACACGGTTGATCGCTGCAATGGCGGCATCCGTGTCCGCATAAGCGGTGAGCAGTGCGCGTTTGGCATCCGGGAAAATTTTGACGGCTTCCGCCAGAAAGCTGACGCCGTCCATTTGTGGCATCCTTTGATCCACAAGAAAGAGCGCCACAGTGTCGTTTCGTTCTTTGACCCGCTTCAAAATTTCCAACGCCGCGGAGCCTGATTCGGCGCGCAGAACGCGAAAGTCCGCGCTGTAGTGCCGCTTCAAGTCTCTTTCTACCGAGCGCAAGACCTCGGGATCATCATCCACTGTTAACAGAGTCGGTTTCGCCATCGAACGTGAATTGTAAGTTTTCTTAGTAAGTCATGCAAATGTAAACAAAGTAGCGCGGGCGTCTCGCCTGCGTTTAGATGCGCAGACGGGACGTCCGCGTTACTTCGGGGTACTTTCACACTCAATTTTAGGGTGTTTCCCTCATTGATGCCTGCCCCGCGCGGGAAGCATAGTGAATGTATCGAAGTCCCCGGAGAGGAGCTTATGAAACCGAAGAATTGTTTTTTACTTTTATTGTTCATCGCGATTGTTGCAACGCCGGCATTTGCGCAACGATGGTCGGTTGATGTGCTTGATCCTTCAACTGTCGATCGTAACGCAACCGGCGCAGTCATTCCGGCAAACGGATTTACCGCAGCAGCCGGCAAACCGCAAAATCTCGGACTCTTTCCCATGAACGGAACGCCGGATCCGCATCCGGGCTCTATGGCGCAGTACACGGTGTTTGTTCGCAATGGAAAAACGCTGGCCGATTGGCCCGCCTCTGCGACTGGACGCATCGCGCTGGTGAAAATCACCGAAGCATCTCCCGTGCCCGCGCTTTTCGCACAAATTGCAAACAACGGAGCTGCTGCAGGAGCAATCGCCGTGATTTTTCTTTCCAACACCGAGAACCCAACGGCCATAACTGCCCCGATACCAGCAGCAAACATCAAACTTGCCGATGGGGAACTTTTGATCGAGCGCATCTCCGATCAGGATCCACCGAACGGCACACTGTCAACGTTTCCGGCGCGCATCAATCCATCGTTCAGGCCCCCTCAAGCTACAGTTCCGACCAGCACACCGGCTGCTTACCATGGCACGTGGGTACCGCGCGGTGTAACGCCGGATTTCGATGGCAATCCAAATGTTTCTGTTCCGTATAGCGGCCCGGCTTTGCAATCGGCGATTTATCATATTGGGCGCGAAGCGGCCGAGCCGACACTGGGAGTAACGAAGGACGGCACCGCGTTCTATGCTGCGGCCTCATTTGATAGCGTTGCACTCGTGTTGCCGCGAACTTTGGTCATGCGTTCCCGTGATGGTGGCAAGAGTTGGGAGCGGGTTTCACCGGACTTGCCGCCGCCTCTTAAGAGCGAACCACCAGTGAACGGCGATCCAATGGTGTACGTTGATACTGAAACTGGTCGCGTATTCAGTCTGGACACATATGATGCGGATTGTATGTGGTTGCTTTTCTCCGATGACAAAGGCGCGAGCTGGAGTCGCAATCCAATCGTTTGTGACATCACTCCGGCCGTCACGGATCATCAAACAATTTTTACCGGACCGCCTGCTGGAGGTGTTGATCCTTTGATGCTGTTATATCCGAACGTCGTGTACGTCTGTTATAACACCGTAATCACTACGAACTGCTTGCGCAGTTTTGACGGCGGTTTGACTTTCACCAAGGCAGGCTTCCCGTATACAGGTGTTGAACCGGACAATCTGGATGGACCCGGACCGCACGAAGGTGTTCCCGGTTTATGCGGTGGCCTCACCGCGCACTTGCGCACTGATAGTAATGGACGAGCTTTTCTTCCAGCGGGACGTTGTGGCCGGCCTAGCATTTCCATCTCCGAAGATGGAGCAATGACGTGGCAACGTGTTTTCGTTAGCAAAGACGTTCCTTTGCCGGGAACGGAGCATGAAAACACCACAGCAATCGATGCTGCGGACAATCTATATATGACGTGGTGGGATGAAAATGACCGGCTTCCTTATCTTGCGATTTCAAAGGATCACGGCCGCACCTGGAGCGATCCATTGATGATCGGACCACCAGGAGTGCAGGAAGTGAATTTCCCAACCATTGATGCTGGTGATGAAGGAAGAATCGTAATTCATTTTCCCGGAACAACAGTTGCGGATCGCGCGGATGCCAATCGTCCGTGGAACCTGTATCAAATTGTTTCGACAAACGCGCTGGATGCAGATCCGCTTTTCGTGTTTACAACGGCAAATCATCCGGCCGAACCGATTCACCGGGGTAATTGCGGGCCGGGACGTTGCGCGGGCATGTTCGATTTCCTGGACGTTCAAGTACCGCCGGCAGATGCTCCCGATTTCGCGCAAGGCTTTTGGGCGGCGGGCGTCGATACCTGTCGCTTGGATTGCGAACAGGGAACTGCTGCGGCAACTCGTGCTGATGGAATTGTGATTCGTCAAATCGCCGGACCTGTGTTGCGCGCACAACCAATTCGCATTGAAGACAATGATCCGGCCATCGAATATCGTCACGGCTGGCACATCATCGATGATGATCCGAACGCATCGAGCGGCATCTATCATCGCCGTGTTGGATCCAACAAAGGCGTGAACACAAACCCGACCGCGCGGCTTGTGTTTGAGGGAGATGAAATCACTTATTTTTACGCCACATCCAGCAATGGCGGAACCGCTGATGTGTTGATCGATGGAACTCTTGTCCAGACTGTTTCCTATGCCGGGTCCACACAGACGCCAACCTTCGGCGCATCCGTGAAGTTCGATGGACTCGGTGATGGTGAGCATGAGCTGTTGATCAAATACAAAACCGGCGTTGCTTACATCGATGGTTTCGAAATCGATCCAGGCAGCCAACAGGCAAGCGCCGATGCATCCGCTCCCCTTACGACTTCTGTAACTCAGACGACTTCCGCCGTATTGAGCGGACTGCCCGGCGGATTGACCACCGCAACAGTTCTTGCCGATACAATGACTGAGGAAATTTCAGTCGTAGTTGAAGGCAGTGTGAAACCTCTTAGCGTGAAAATTCTCAATCCCGCAGGCGCATTGGCCGGATCCGGTGACGCACTCATTCAGGGAACCACTTTCTCCGGTCTTGATGCTGCACCTTCAATAGCTGGCCTGTACACCGTGCAAGCGATTGATACTCTTGGCGGCTCCGGAGCCATCCGCATCAGCATCGCGCGTACAGTGAAGAAATGATTTGCTTGGGGCGGGTCTCCGGACCTGCCCTTAACAATCGAATTGTTATGTTTTGTTTTTGATCGTTCGATTCAAGTATTGCCGGATAACCCCGTGTATCTCGGGATTGCTCCAGCCCTCCAGTAGCCGAGCGTCATTTGAGTATTGCGCCACACCATCCAGAACCGGTTTGCGCAGTTGCTCTTTCACAATGCGGAAGGAGACAGAGGGAATGGCGCCGAATTGTGCAGCAACTTCGCAGGCATTCTGCAGCAGAGATTCCGATCCGGTGACTTCATCCAGTAATCCAACCTGAAGTGCTTCTATCGGTGAATACGTCTTTCCGGTGTAGATCACGCGTTGCACATGTTGCGGAGCCATGCTGAAGCGCACAATCTCAAAGGGCAGCAATGGAAAAGGGAGTCCAACTAACAATTCTGGAACACCAATCTGCCCCCCTTCGCTGCTCATCATTCTGTAATCGCATGCGGAAGAAAGCACACAGCCGCCGGCAATGGCATGTCCGTTGATCGCGCAGACGACTGGCTTTGGGAATAGAAAAACGCGTTCCAGCATTTCATCCAATTTCGGCAAGAATGTTTCCAGATAAAGACGACCTCCTTCCAATACACGGAATAGATCGACTCCGGCCGAAAAGGTTTTTCCCGTTCCGGTCAAGACAAGGGCTTTTGTGGAGGATGTTTCCGCTTGCTGGAATGCTTCGATCAAATCGGAAAGCAATTCCAGATCGAAGGCTTGCACCTTCCCATGTTCCATCCGAAGAACTCTTACGGCGCCGCGATCTTCGCTGTGGATCATATTTGAAATGATCATATAGAAAGAAAAATCACGCAACGCATATCCCGTTACAGCGGGCCACTTGAGAAAAAGCCGGTTCCCGTGTATCAGTTATGGAGAGCCGATGTGATGACTCAATTCACTCCCGAGACTTCCCGAAAAAAACAAAGTGACTCCCATTTCATAAAATTCGCAGGCCGTGGAGAAAATGAGATCAAAGTTTATACCATAGAGCAATTCATGGCTGCCACCGGAATTGTCTATCTTTGGGAACTCGAATTTCAGGATGAAAAAGTGGCAGAGCGCATTAGAATGCAGTGCTCTCACGCCCTTGAGACCGGTTCCATTGGAACAGATAGCCGTTGGCTTGGGGCTCTACATGCCAAAGAAATAGAGAGCCACTATATCGCTGATGTTTCCATCCGGTGGATTGATGAAACGATTGGGTATGGACTCTTTGCTGAAAAAGACATCGCGGCCTGGGAGTATATCGGTGAATATACCGGCCTGGTCAGGAAATTAAATCTGATTTTCGGAAACATCAATGAATACTGTTTTGGGTACCCAACTTCAGCATTCAGTTATAGAAAACATGTTATCGATGCGCTGAACCAGGGAAACGAGATTCGCTACGCAAACCACAGCGAATCTCCGAATAGCGAATCCATGGGCGTTCTGTTTGATAACATCCTTCACATCATCGTAAGGGCAATAAAAGATATTCCCGCCTCTACCGAAATTGTCTACGATTACACGGGCTCCTATCGGCTGTTCAAACGAATGCGTGCCTATTTCTTGAATAGCCTCAAACCCAGGCTTAGGGCGAGACTTCACTTGCCTTCGTAACTTCGATTTGCCTCGACGGCCCGCCGGCCCATATTTTAAAAATTGTATGGCCTGTCTGGCGATCATCGATACCGAAACGCTTCGAGGCTCCAAAAGTCTTGGATTTCATCGTGACGAAGCAGATAGATATTTCCATCGTCAGCCTTAACGCGAAAGTAGATGGCGTCGGGCGAATACCAGCGATCATCAATATCTACGATTTCAAAGGTCCGTTCACCCAGAGTAAACCGAAGCGGACGCTCCTCGCTTTTGTAACCTGAATAACATTCTACCCGGATCGGAATCACAATCTTCGACCACGTATTAAATATAAGTTTTGAATGGTGAAGGTCCTATTGCGGATAGTGATAAAATTAGTGCAAAGGAGGTGCGTATGTTGCACCGGATTTTCCTTCTCATTTTGATCGTTCCCGCTGTTGCATTTTCGTACACTGTCGTAAGAAGTGACGGCAGGAGCTTTTCAGGCGAACTCATTCAACAAACGCCAAACGAAACAATTATCAAAGACTTTGAAGGCGTGACTATGAAGTTCCGGGCGAACCAAATCGATTGGAATCAAACAACGATTCGAATCAGGAACGAAGAAGAACAACGGGTTGCCAAAGCATTTTTGCCGGACGCCACTTTTCAAAAGAAAGAAATCAGCAACCGGAACAACAACACCACTCAATGGACCGGCGAACCATTCTCTTTTGATTTCAAAGACATTGACATCAAAGATCTGTTCCGTTTCATTGCGGACATTAGCGGCCTGAATGTGATTCTGGATCCCGCGGTAAAAGGAACAGTTACTTTGAAATTAACCGAGGTTCCCTGGGATCAAGCGCTCGATTTTGATCACCAGGAATCAAGGGCTTGGCTACACAGTCGAAGGGAATGTCATACGAATCGCTCCCTATTCCAAAATCGAACAGGAAGAAATTGCTCGCAGAAAAATTGAAGAAGAACGAAAGTTGAATTCACCGCTGGTAACAAAATTAATCCGGCTGAGCTATGCGAAAGCAACGGAGATGGAGCGGATCATAAAACCGTTCCTCACGAAAAGGGGAAGCACAATCGTTGACCCGCGTACCAACACTTTGATCATCACAGACATTGAAACAAACTTCGCCGTGTGGGGCCTGACGCTGGGAAGCTAACGGAGCACGAACGGCAAGACCTCCGTGAAGCCAATCGTTGTGATTAAAAGTAGCGCGGACGTCCCCGCCGGGCTCGGGCGAGACGCCCGAGCTACTTGAGCCCGAACAAGCGAGTAATCAACTCCCACTCCAAAACTAGTTGGCATTTTCTTCGATTTCCAGCCGGCTCCGGACTCCGGTTCAATCGGAGCGTGCGAGATCGATCATACCAGAATCATTTTACTTTAAGATGATTGCTTGATATTATTATCAATTGATAATAATATAGTCCCTTATGCTGACCGAACTTGGATTCACCCCTGCTGAATCCGAGGTCTACCTGTTTCTTCTTGGCGAATCTCCTGCCACCGGATACCGGATTGCGCAGGCGATCGGTCGTCCGGCAGCTCAAACGTACCGCGCAATAGAATCACTATCGAACAGGGGGGGCATACTCATCGATGATGGAAAGATTCGTATGTGCAGGGCCGTCCGACCCCAGGAATTTCTTTCGCAGATCAATCGCTCCTTCACAGAACAGGTCAGAAAGGTTCAGAAAAGTTTACGCGAGCTGCCCAGAGCCGCCCTGGACGATCGCGTATACCAGATTCCATCGCGGGATGAGGTCATTGAAAGATCGCTTGTGCTGTTAAAAAAGTGCAAAAACGTCGCCCTCCTGGATCTTTTCCCCGGTCCTTTGAAGATGCTTACTCCCGACATTAAAAGAGCGCACAAGCGGGGCGTGAAAGTTGCAGTCAAAATCTATGAAGATGCAGAAATCGATTGCTCCTTAAAGGTTGTTCAGCTTCATGGATCGGGCCTGATTCAGAGCTGGCCCGGCGAAATTTTGAACACCGTTACGGACGGTAAAGAATTTCTTTCCTCGCTTTTTTCAAAGGAGTCTGACAAGGTACGCAGCGCGATTTGGAGCAGGAACAGTTTTCTTGCGGCGCGCGAGCATAATGGATTGAGTTGTGAGATTGGACTCACAGCAATTCAGGCGCTTCCTCCGAAAGCGCGCACAAAGGCGCGCATTCAAGAGTTGTTCGAAAAGATGGAGCCATTCTTTTTCCGTAACACCCCGGGCTTTCGCGCACTACCGTACGCCGACTCTATTTCATTCGAAGATTGAGATGTTTCGCATTCTTGTTTTGTTGCTCTTGCTGTCCGTTCAATTACAGGCGGCCGATTCCATCACGGTTCGTCCGGGGCTTGGAGCCGATCTGGATGAATATCTCTCAAAACTGCAAGCGTTTGGATTTTCCGGGAGCGTTCTCGTTGCGAAGAGTGGAATTGTTCAATTGAAGAAAGGCTACGGTCTGGCCGATCGCGAACTTGGAAAAGTTGTCACGACAGATACACTTTTTGAAATCGCATCCATCTCCAAGCAATTCACCGCAGCGGCCGTTCTAAAGCTAGAGATGTCGGGAAAGCTGAAGACACAGGATGCGGTGAGACGTTTCTTTCCCGATGCTCTGGAAGTGTGGGACAGAATTACAATTCACAATTTGTTGACTCATACCGGGCGGATCGAAGACGACTACGAATATTATGCGAATCATCCAGTGCTGAAACGCAATGAATACACCGCCGCAATTCTTTCCAGACCGCTGCTTGAAAAGGAAGAGATGATTTACTCCAACGATGGCTATGCTTTGCTCGCGGCAATCATTGAAATTGCGTCAGGAAGAAAATTTGAAGAATTTGTTACTGAAGAGCTCTTCCATCCCGCGGGAATGAAATACACGAGTTTCGTAACACGTCCCGAAAAATTATCCGCGCCCCTGGCAAAAGGATATGGCGGCACCTTGACGATTTATGGAGAGAGCTTCGCCGAGCTCGGGAACTCCGGAGTCCTAAGCAATCCATGCGATCTGTTCTTGTGGGAAAGAGCGCTGGAGTCCGGGGAGATTCTGTCAGACGAAGCGAAGCAAAAATTCTTTTCACCCCATGTAAAAACCGACCTTTTTGATTATGGATACGGTTGGTGGGTGGAAGACAACAAAGAGGATGGCAGAATCATCTGGCATAGCGGACACGGAAACTCCTTCAATGGATTTTATCGTCGTTATATTGATCGCGGGCTGGTCGTTATCGGCCTCACGAACCTTGCGATCGCGGATTTTCCGGTGCGCGAGGCTTTGATGCCGGCTGTTCGTCCGTCGATTTTTAAATTCATCTTATCAGGTAAGCCCTACAAACTTCCTCCCGATATTAGCGTCCATAAGCGAGTTAATCTTAAGAACTATGAAGGGACATATTCGTTTGATGATAACGGCACCGTAAGGATTTCCGTCGTTGGTGATTCGTTAATGGTAGCTCCACAGGACCAACGCGCTGTGAATCGTTTTGTTCCCGGGATTCCGGACAACTGGGACGCATCATTTTATTCGAAGCTGGAGCTTCCTGTGCCCGGAAGCAAAGATCTGTTGAGTCTTCTTGAAAAGAACACCAAGAAATGCGAAAAGATCTTGAGCGAACTATTTCAGGGCAAACTGGATCATTTGGCTGAACTACTGGGCAAAGAAGGAATGGCTCGCTTCAAACCGGAATGGGAAGAGGCACAGAAGCGTTTTGGGAAGATGGAGCGCTATAAAGTTCTAGGAACAGTGCCAATTTTTCAAAGCAAAAAAAGTCTATATGCAGAAACCTATTCCATTCTAAACTTCGCGAATGGAACAAAATATTACCGCTGGGTCTGGGGACCTTCAGAATCGCTGATGTGGTTTCCGGACTTTCCTTTACCCATGGTCCCTCCTTTCCGACCGCAGTCCACTAACAAGTTCGTGAATTTTCATTTGTTCATTCAGGGGAGCACGAATCTGGAATTTGAACTGAAGGATGGAAGATCTATGGGTCTTGCTTTGCGAGATCGAGAGGGTCAGATCGTTGCGCGCGCGCGCCGTTTGCAGAAAGAATGAGGTGAGTTCCTCGCGCTTTTAGGGTGTTTCCCTCATTGTCGCGTTTCCCTTGCTGGTAAATCCTTTAATCAGGAGGGAACCATGAAGGCCTTATTTCACCGTCTCATAACATCTTTCTTATTCATTACACTTTTTGTGTGTGCTGTTTCCGCGGACGATCGGGTTCGCGCGATCGTTCAGCTTTCCGATCCTTCGTTGTCGCAGTACAAGGATACGATTCCAACATTGCAGGGAGTGTTGCAGGCCCGAACTGCAGATGGTCATCTGAATATTCTTGCTCCCGCGTGTCAGGCGTATGTGGCGTATCTCGCTCAGAAGCAAGCGGCGCTGGAGCCGCAGATTGTGATTGCTGCGCCAGGTTTGGAAATTCACTGGCGATACCGGATCGGCTTCAACGGTTTTGCATTGAAATTATTTCGCAGCCAGATCAATGCGGTCCGAAAACTTCCAGGCGTTGTTGCGGTTACAGAAACTTATCCGCTGGAATTTGAGACAGATGAGAGCAGAAACCTGCTTGGCATTTCCGGACTCTGGTCGGCGCTTCCACCCGATCCTTTAGGCGCGGGTGCTGGTCAGCGTGTGGCTCTAATCGACAGCGGCACAAACGCGAATCATCCTTTCTTCAATCCGAGTGGATATCAGGCGCCCTCCGGTTATCCAAGAGCCGAACGTGTGGCCGGAGGTGTCAGAACCCCTCTTCCGGTGGCAACCTTCGCCAGCAACAAAGTCATCGTTGCTAGCACTTATGCTCCGCCAGGCGACACAACCGCCACTCCATTTGGGCCAGGCTCTCTTCACGCGACGCACGTTGCGGGAATCATGGCTGGCGTAGAAGGCATTTATCAATACAATTCGGGCACCGAAGTTTTCAATCTGAATCTTTCAGGAATGGCGCCCGGCGCGTACATCATGAGTTACAGACTCGATGGAGACACGGCTGAATTTATCGCCGCGATCGAAGATGTGATCAAAGATGAGGCGGATAGTTTGAATATCAGTTTGGGACATTCGCGATGGCTCACCACCGATTCTATTCATGATCCGGTCAAAATTGCATTGGAAGGCGCAACAGATGCTGGAGTGATCGTGTGTGCTTCTGCGGGAAATGCGGGCGCGAATGGCGACAGCAACATCACCGGTTCGTGGAAAAACAGTGAGCGGATAATCACCGTTGCCAGCAGCACTCATGCGCGTCTTTTTTCGAATGCGGTGAGCGTAACAGGCGCGCCTCCTTCATTGCAGGATCGTGTAGGCATTCCCGGAGCTGCTCCGGCTCCACCGATCGTCACAACAATTTCAGGGGAATATGTCGTGACGCCGGGAGGCACATCAGGCAGCGCGGGTCAGGCTTGCGCCGCGTTGCCGGCGGGAAGCATGACCGGCAAAATCGCGCTGGTTTCGCGCGGCACATGCACGTTTGATGCGAAAAAGAACAATGTGATGGCGGCAGGCGCGGTTGCGATGATTGTTCACAATAACGCAGACGATCCTCCCACTGTGATGGGTGGCTTCAATCCTCCGGTCATTCCATCAGTGATGATCAGCAAAACAGATGGACTTGGTATGGTGACGTGGGCGGCCGCCAATGCAGCTCCTAATGCGTCCATAAAAGGTCCGGTCGCGCGGTTAACGACTGCGTGGCCGGACACTGTTTCCAGCTTCAGCAGTCGCGGTCCTTCTGCCATCATGACTGTCAAGCCGGATATTGCTGCACCTGGCGCAAACATTCTTTCTTCAATTACAGATGCGGCAGGAACAGTAACCCCTCCGTTCTTCGAACAGCTCAGCGGAACGTCAATGTCAACGCCTCACATCACCGGTATTGCGGCTCTGGTGAAAGCGCTTCATCCAACATGGACACCCGCTCAGGTGAAAAGCGCGATCATGAATGATGCGAATACCGCGATGTTCCTGGATACCGCGTTCAGTATTCCTGCGCTTGCAAAGCACCGGGGCGCAGGGCGCGTCGATGCTGCGAGGCTTGTAAATCCTGATCTCACTTTCACTCCATCCAGTGTCAGCTTTGGACTGCTTTCCTCCGGTCAATCCGGAAACGCGAACATCATTGCAACAGATATGCGAGGGCAGGGACAACCTCTTTTGCAATATACAGTGAGCATCATTCCGGTCATCGGCCACTCTGCGGTAAATGTTACGGCAGCGCCTTCTTCATTTTCCAGTCCAGGTGGTTCGTTCACACTCAACCTTTCTACTTCCGGAGCGCCTGCCGGTGACTTTGAAGGTTTTGTGGAAATTACAGGAAATGGAAAGAGTTATCGCCTTCCTTATTATGTAAGGATTCAGGATGCAAGCGCGGTCAAAGATGTTCTGCTGATTGATTGGGACCGGACTGCAAGTGGCGCCGGCGATTTCAGGTCCTTCTACACAGGCGCGCTCAGCTCACTCGGACTTACTTATGACCTCTTTGATGGCGGAATTTCCACAGCGGCCAATGGCAATCCGGGCGTCACGCTCGTGCAATTGCAGAACTATAGAACCGCAATTCTTTATATGGGAGACAACTTCACGAACTGGTCCACTACTCACGTGGGCGGCTCTTTTCCGCTGCAGGATTATTTGACCGGTGGCGGCAAACTGATCGCGATTGGTCAGGACCTCAACTCACAGATCCTGTATAACCAAAATACCGGTAGTGACTTTAACCTCACATCGATGGCTGGCTTCATTCGTGGTTTTGAAAAGGAACCTGCGAACTGTACAAACATTACCAGCGATGCGGATTTCTACGCAGTCACAACTCCTGCCGATGTGCTGATCACCAAGTTTGAACTCTTTGGCCGTGAGGGTGATGTGAGTGTAAACAACGGTGGAGATGGCGCAAACAATCAGATCTTTCCGGATGCGGGCCGCAAAGCGGAAGCAGCAGATAAAGATGACGGATGCATCCAGTTGTATAACGCTGAAAACATCGCTCCGCACGCAAGAGTTTTGGGCAACTACCAAACAACAACTAGAAATGGAATCGATGCTTTGCGCGAAGAATCAGGTGTTGCAACGGGTGTTGCTCCCGATCTCACGTTGGAGAATGAAACGCCTAAAGTAAACTGGAGCGCCGCGCTGCTTCATGTCGGATTAGAAGGTTTGAATTCGAACCTTGGGGACCTGACAGCGCCGCAGGCTCTGGGTCTGCTGTTAGATTTCGTCAACGATGATGTTTCTGTTGCTCTGGCAGGCATTACAACTTGCACGACAGTTCAATTTACAGCGAACGCAACTTCAAGCCGTCAAGCCGAATTTACCAAATACCGGTGGGACTTCGGCGATGGCACACCGTTTTTCGAAACAACAACAAACAGCGTTAGCCATTCCTATCCGGCGCCGGGTGATTATGTCGCGCGCGTGCAGGCAATCGATGCATTGACGCGATCCGATCTCGGAAAGCTTGCACTACAAATTGACCCACCACCGGCAATTGATGATTCGCATGCGGCTGTCGAGTATACAGGCGGATGGCATTTCAAGACGGACTCCGCTGCTTCGAATGGCGGTTATCACGTTCGGGTGGGCAGCAACAAGAAAGGTGCTGCCACTCGAGTGGTCTTCGAAGGAACAGGGATAACGTATTTCTATGCGCTCTCCAGTTCCGGAGGAACGGCGGACATCTATATTGATGGAGTGAAAAATCAGACTCTTTCGTATGCCGGAACGGGGAAAATCAGTTTCGGTCACTCCGTAAGTTTTTCGAATCTGGCAAACGGCACGCATGAAATTCGGATCGTTCACGTTTCAGGAACTGTGTATGTGGATGGATTTCAAATCAGTTGTGATGGCGAAGGCGCAAATGCTTCAGCCGTTCAGTTCCGTTCGGAAACAGATAGCGGCAGCGCAAACAGCAGCGAAGGCGCTTTGATCACACGCACCTTTAACATCGGGCCGGCGGATCAGGAAGTTTCCGTGCTGATAGAAGGTTCACCAATGCCTTTAGGCGTAAAATTGCTGGATCCTGCGGGAAATTTGATTGCGTCGGGGCAGGCTTTGATTTCTGGATTGAGTTTCTCAGGGATCGATTCACAGTTGAGCGCGTCCGGTGTGTATACGCTTCAAGTGGTCAATACATTGTTGCCGGGCACTTCGTTGAATATCAGCGTGGCGCGGACTGTTCGTGCCGACTGAAGTACAATATCTATTAAAGCATGCATCGATAACGAGGAGGCTACTTCGATGGCCATTACACCGTATCTGTATTATCAAGATGTCAGCACCGCTTTAAAGTTTCTCTCTAAGGCCTTTGGTTTTCGAAAATTCGGCAGACCGATGTTAGGAGCAGACGGCAAAGTCAATCACGCGGCGATGAAATTCGGGGAGGATTCGATTATGATGGGATACCCCGGCTCAAAATACCAGAATCCGAAGCGGCTTGGACAAGCAACGCAAACCCTCTACATCAACGTTCCCGATGTAGTGAAGCATTTTCAACGCGCCAGAAAAGCAGGCGCAAAGATTCTTGATGAACTTGAGGATACATTCTATGGTCATCGCCGATACGGCGCGGAGGACCCGGAAGGTCATCAATGGTACTTTGCTCAGGAGATCAAGAAACGCGCAGTTAAGAAACGTTTCCGCGGCCGTTCGAAATGAATTGATCGGGATAGTCAACCTGTTTAAACTGGCACGAATTCCATAGTAGTCATCCGCCGCTGTTCTAAACGAAAACCGCGAACATATTTGAGCGATGCCTTCGTATTGTATTTTTCTGCGTATGCCTCTTCGATCGCTTCCATCAATCGTTTGCCTCGGACCCTTTTCGCGCGAACAGCAATCTCGCGACCGGAAACTTGAATCGCTCCAGTTGAATCTTTTAGAAACGCGTGGTGCCAGCCGGTCGGTTTATTTTCCCAGGAACGAACGAATACTCTCTCCTTCACGACTACGACCCAGATTCCGGTAAATCGGTGCTGCGTTCCCGAACGAACTCCCATGATTTTGCTGTTGTGAATCATCGCCAAAACAGGCTTTGAAAAAATTCGTTTATTCACAATGATTTCTTATACCATATCCGCAGTGCGGCTTCGGCCGCAAACAAAAAAGGAAAAAGAAACTAGAGAGAGACCGGATAGGGGAGAAGATCGGATTGGTGCGGGCACATTCTTGAACTTGTCGAGTTTTCTTGACTAAAATGATAGCGACACAGATGAACGCGAAATTCTCCAACGTTTACGACGATCAGGAGCGTTCAGCGGCCTACGCGACGCTTGAATTTCCGGCAACATACTACCTGGCGTTCCGGGATCTGCCTGAGATCATCGCGGAACACGTGCAGGGTAGAAAGGCAATCGACTTCGGGTGCGGTGCGGGTCGTTCTACTAGATTTTTGAAACATCTGGGCTTCGATGTGATCGGCCTTGACATCTCGGAGTCGATGCTGACGCGGGCCCGCGAGCGGGACCCTCAGGGAGATTATCGACTTGTCCCAGACGGTGAAGTTGGCATTATAGAAGCTGGGACCTTTGACCTGATTTTATCTGCGTTTCCCTTCGACAATATTCCCTCCCTGGAAAAGAAGGTCAAGCTATTTCGTTCCCTAAAAGATCTGCTCAAACCGGATGGACGGATCGTGAACCTCGTGTCCTCCCCGGAAGTCTATGTTCATGAATGGACTTCATTTTCAACAAAAGACTTTCCTGAAAACAAAAAGGCGCGGTGCGGCGATCGCGTCCACGTCGTAATGCTTGACGTTGAGGACAGGCGACCCGTAGAAGACATCTTTTGGACCGATGAAGGATACCGTGAAGTGTACGATCAAGCGGGTTTGAAAGTAATCAATTCCCATCGACCCCTGGGGAAGGAGACCGAGCCATATACATGGGTAAGTGAAACCACAGTTTCACCCTGGGTGATTTACGTTCTGGGATCCTCCTGAAGCCTCCGGAAGGTTCATGTGCATCGCCCGCCATTTGCCGGGAGAAGTTCCTTCCCAGCTGTGAAATGCGCGGAAAAATGAATTGGAATTCTCATAGCCCAGCAGATAGGCAGTCTGCGCCAACTCCAGAGACGAGTAAATCAAATAATGATGAGCCAGTTCGCGACGCGCCTCTTCCAGCAATTTTTGGAAGGTGACGCCGTTTTCTGTGAGCCGGCGCTGCAAACTTCGCCGGCTCATGTTCAATTGTTGCGCGACTTCCTCCATCCCGGGTCTCTGTCCGGCAAGCAATCGTTTTAGGATCTCCTTCACATTGTCACGCGTGGATTGTTTCGCCTGTTGTGAGTTGAGCTCGGCATCGAAATGTGGAGCCAGCATGGCGAGCAGTTCGGCATTGTGCGTCAGAAACGGCTGATCGATATCTGACCGCTTGAAGATCAAGGCGTTACGGGCGGCTTTGAACTTTACAGGGCATTGAAAGTAAGACTGAAATACTTCCCGGTTTGTGGGTGGTCGCTGAAACTCAACTCGAACCGGCGTGAGGGCGCGTCCCGTTCCTCGCCTGCCGATGCTGACGATCCATGCAAAGCAGCATTCCAGAAGTACTGTGGGCTCTGCTTCCTTTGCTCGCAGCCACTTAAACTGAACGGCGGATTCACGATCGTTCTCCACGAGCGATATTTCCTCCGGACAGGTCAGCTGTTTGTATCGAGCAATTCGCTGCAAGGCATCTCGAAACGAGCGAGTATAGAGTGCGGCAATTCCAATCGGATCATATCGTTCGATCCGTTGTTCGCTTCCCAGCTTGAGTCCGATGGCAGGATCGCGGCTTACCTCGCCAATCGCGCGCCACAGCGCGAAAAGCTCATCAGTCGTTAGAAGAATTTTTTCCCGGCTGAACAAACCGATCGGCAAACCCGCGTGGCGCAACACTACAGCCGGCGTAAGCCCGAACTCTTCCAGTCGCTGAGGAAAAAGAGTTGAGATTCTGAATTGTTTCGCCATGATTGAGCTCAAGTTTATGCTTTTAAGGAAGCCATGTCGATGACAAAACGATACTTCACATCGCCTTTTTGAAGACGATCATAAGCCTCATTGATTTTTTGGATCGGGATCATTTCGGTATCACAGACGATTCCGTGTTCGGCACAGAAATCCAGCATCTCCTGAGTTTCCTGAACTCCACCAATACCAGATCCAGCGAGCCGGCGGCGTTTCAAAATCAGGTTGAAGACTGGTACTGAATGAGGTTTTTCCGGCGCTCCGACAAGCGTCATTGTTCCGTCGCGCTTCAGAAGCTCCAGATAGGCGCTAACATCATGCGGCGCAGAAACCGTATCCAGAATAAAGTCGAAGCTGTTCACATGTTTTTGCATCTCGCGTGTTTCTTTCGAATTAACCACTTCATCGGCCCCCAGCCGCAGCGCATCAGCTTTCTTGTTGGGAGAGGTGGTGAAAAGAACGACGTTCGCTCCGAGTGCGTCTGAGAATTTCACCGCCATGTGGCCAAGTCCACCGAGTCCGACTATGCCCACTTTCTTGCCTTCACGAACCTTCCAGTAACGCAGTGGAGAATAAGTGGTGATTCCCGCACAAAGCAAAGGAGCGGCCGCGGCAAGGTCTAACTTGTCCGGCACACGCAAAACGAATGCTTCATCGACAACAATGCTTTCGGAATATCCGCCATAAGTTGGTTTACCCAGATGTTTATCTTCACCGTTGTATGTGAACACCGGACCGTTATCACAGTATTGTTCAAGCCCTTCTCTGCAATTTCCACATACGCGACAAGAATCCACCATGCAACCGACTGCCGCAAGGTCTCCCCGCTTAAACTTTCGAACGTCAGCACCAACCTTTGTCACACGTCCGACGATCTCATGGCCGGGAACGCAGGGATAAGTTGTACTTATAAAACTTTGCCATTCGTTTCGAACCTGATGAAGATCAGAATGACAAACCCCACAGTAAAGAATTTCGATTTGCACATCCTTTGCGCCGGGATCGCGGCGCGGAATTGAAAAGGGAACAAGCGGTGTATTTTGGTTTTGAGCTGCGTAAGCTCGAATCGTATACATAATCTCAACCTCCTTCATCTTCCAATCTTAGGACTCCGATTTGTGCTCAGCACTAGCGATTTGCGCCAATGTACTCGCAAAACGCGCCAAGAGAAGCGCTATCATTATTAAGAGACGTCTACTGAGTTTGCGACATTATGAGAATATTTCTTGCGATGCGCTCAGTCTTTTTTGTTATCATCATACCCGGCACCGTTACAGTGTATATCCCGATGCGAATTCTCCGGGCCACAAATCAACTTCACATGCCTGACCTTTCAGCTGCCTCAGTGCTGGCTGGTTGCCTTACTGTGCTTGGTGCTTCGGTTCTGCTTCGTTGCGTGTGGGATTTTTTTTCCGTCGGCCGCGGAACCCTCGCACCGATCGATCCGCCGAAACTCCTCGTCGTTCGCGGCCTGTATCGCTTCACGCGCAACCCTATGTATAACGGGGTTCTCACAGTTCTCCTGGGGGAAGCGTTGCTTTTTTGGAGCATCGCCCTTCTGGAATATGCATTGCTCATGTTTATCATCTTCCATATTGCCGTGGTCATTTATGAGGAGCCTACACTGGAATCGCGATTTGAAGAGAGCTATCGTGCGTATCGCGGCCAGGTGCCGCGTTGGGGCTTCACTCTCCGCCCGTTCAGCCAAAAAAGCGATGACACAGCCTGACGTTCGTTTTCAAAGTATTGTTCCACAATTCACTGTACCGGACGTTGTACGCACGGCGGAGTACTATCGGGATGTGTGGGGTTTCAAAATCTCCGGCTACTGGATGGACCCGCCGGTTGGCGTTCTTGGTGTCGAACTATTGCCGGTCCAAGAAATCGCGGATGAGTTGAATCATGAAAGCCGGTTTCGAGTGGAAGACAGTATGTCCTGACTCAGGAACAATTGCTAATTGACCTTGCGGCAGGAGACGATAGATTTCAACGAAGTGTTCTGTATTCACATATGGATCGCGATCACCGCCGGCGATCAGCGCGGGACATCGGATGGATCGCACCTGTTCTATTGAGATGTATTCGCGCTGCTTCCACATTTTCACTAATTCTGCAAGAAAGCGGTTCCAGACGGACTGGTCCGGCATTAGTTTGTTGCGGTTCGTGACAAAGTCAGGGGCTAGTTTTTCCAGCTCTTCCAGCGTGTCATAGCCATCGAGTTCAGTCAATCCTTCATCCGTAAATTGATTCAATCCAAGTGGTCCGCCCACTGCGATCAGTCGTTTGACCAGCTCCGGATATGTCGCCGCCAGATGATAAGCAGCGATTGCTCCATCACTGAAGCCGAGCACGTTCACCGGTTGCTTTTCTACCTCACGAATGACCGCGGCGAAATCTTTGGCAATGAGTCCATAGGAAAGCGGCTCTGTGCCAAGTTGTGATTTTCCATGTCCACGCGTCGCGATTGCGATTACCAGATGATCACGACTTAGATCTGGAATGATGTGTTTGAATTCTGCGATGTATCCGAAAAGGCCACCATGAAGCAGCACCAGCGGCTCACCCTGCCCGTAAACCTCGTAGTATATTTCCGCATCACCCATGCGGAGATAACGGCCCACATCAGGATTGTCGCCGTACAATACAGGAGCATCCTCAGCAAAGGCAGCGTGAGCCAAGAGCGCGAACAGAATGATTAAGCCGACAATCATGACTTTGCTGTGTTTTCATCATGGAGCTTAGCATGGCGCTACGGAACCGTCTTGAACGTTCTTGCTCTTCTAACTCGATTGAAATGAATCCTTTGGAGATTGCAAAGTCAAGTCTGAAATTGTGTGCGGAGTTCCTGCAGCGATTCATCCGAGATAATGGGAAAAACATGTGGCTTGAAATTTTTCGGGAAACGGCCGGCCAGAAGACTGTCGGTGATGATGAAATCACGTGGCGTTAATCCCCGCTCCCAACTTTTATTCCGCGCGTCACGAAGCAGAATTGATTCAGAATCAATTCCCACGGCTACCAATGTGGTATGTGACCAGGTAAGAAAACTTGGCCATCTGGATACAACGGTAATGAGTGTATCCGGTCCAGGTTTGATCTGGTTTTGCAGATTCTTTGAAATAGATCGCGAATGCAAAAATAAACAGGAAATTCCAGCCGGCAATACCGCCTTCACGGCTTTGGCACTGTCGTACAAGGCCACACAAAATGCGCCCAGGAATTTTTCGGGCTTGGAACATTCTTCTAAGCTGATTCCATCCACGCGTTTGATATTCTGCTTACCGATTTCAATCGTCAAAATTTCGCGCAGTTCAGGTTCCGGCTCAATCACTAAGATGTGATCCGGTGGTTGCACGGAAAACCAACGCACAATACGGGTCTGAATTTCTTCTAATGAATACCCCTTGTCACGAGCCAGCCTGAAAAAAGTTGAAATGAGATGATCCAGCTCAAGACCCGGACTTACTTTCGCATCCTTCTTGAAATCACAAACATAGAATCCGCTTCCCCTTCGCCATTCGAGCCATCCCGTCTTTACCAGATGACGGTACGCAGCGCGAACCGTATTCGGATGGATCTGAAATCGGCGCGCCAATTGATTGGTGCTTGGCAGATGTTCTCCAGGCGCAAGATCGGCGCTCACAATTCCTAGCACCAACTGAGTGGTCAGTTGTTCGTGGAGCGGAACTTTACTGCTCTTCGATAGCCAGAGCTTCATCTGAACAATTAAAACACGATCAGATAGGAATTTGTGGATCGCAGGCTGAGCTTGTTGAAAAATCCAGGTGCTGGCGGTCCCAGTTGGAGCGCGGGCATCCTTGCCCGCAAAATGCTCGTCGAGCGATCAGGTTTTTGCGGACTGGAAGTCCGCGCTCCAACTGATTTTTCAACAAGC
>JAKEFK010000071.1 GCA_022616075.1 bacterium | reverse complement strand
GCGCCGCCATCACGTTTCCGAAACTCTCCTTCAACGCGCAGTAAAAGCCGCAGTACGCGCATCAGGAATCGTAAAGCCCGGTGGTTGCCACACTTTTCGTCATAGCTTTGCAACTCATCTTTTGGAAAAGGGATACGACATCCGAAGGATTCAACAACTACTCGGCCATAAAGATATAAACACAACTATGATCTACACACATATCTTGAAAAGTACCCGGGAAATTCAGAGTCCAATTGATTTCGACTGATTACAGCGTAGCCGGATCGAAGATTTCGATTTCGCCCAGATTCAGCTCACGAATTTTCGATTCGATTTTCTGCCGGTCTCCAACAACCACAACCATCAATGCGTCCGGCTGCAAATGTTGTTTCGCCGCTTTGGATGCCATATCAGTTGTGACTGCATTGATTTCGCTCATGCTTTTGGTCCAGTAGTCTTCGGGAAGATCGTAGAGGACCAATTCACTCATCAAACTTGCAATCGAAGACAGAGTTTGAAATTGCTGTGGGAATCCTTTGACAATGTTGTCTTTTGCATCAGCAAGCTCGTCGGCAGTTAACGGTCGATCCCCCGCCAGATCGCGGAGCTCCTTGATGATTTCCGTGATCGATTCCTTTGTGCTTTGTGTCTGAACAGGCGCCGCAATCCAGAATGCTCCCACTCCGCGCGAATCCATGAAGGAGGAGCGCAAACCGTACGAATATCCTTTGTTTTCACGCAAATTCATGTTGATACGGCTGGTGAATTTCCCGCCAAAAGCGCGGTTTAACACTTGCGAAGCCATGTAATCCGGATCATTGCGCCGGATTCCAAGATGGCCTGCATAAATAACGCTCTGCGCCGCATTGGGTTTATCCACAAGAATAATTTTTGTCTTTGCAGGCGCTTGCGGGTCCGGTATTTGATTCTCAGGCACATTTCCCTGTTCCCAGGACTTGAAAGCACTTTCCAATTTTCTTTTTGCCTCTTCCAGCGTGATGTCTCCAGCAACGACCGCTGTGGCATTGTTTGGCACATAATTTACCTTGTAGTAACCCACGAGATCCTCGCGTTGAATCGCTTGAATAGAAGATTCTGTGCCTGATCCTGTATAAGGCTGCCCGTAAGGATGAGAGGAACCGTACAGCGCCCGCATAAATGTTTTCCTTGCCGCAACGGACGGATCCTTTGCTTCCTGTTGAATCCTACCGAGATATATTTTTCGTTGCCGCTCCAATTCTTCTTTCGGGAAAGTCGGGTTCAAAACAACATCAGACATCAGCACGAGTCCCGTATCCAGATTTTTTTTCAGCACGTTCAATTGAACGACTGCGCCATCGAAAGAACTTGACGTGCCGAAACTCGCTCCGATCGCTTGCGCTGCCTGCGATATCTGAATGGCGGTCCGTGTTATGGTTCCTTCATCCAGAAGTTCCGCGGTCAATGCTCCCGCGCCCGGACGTTCCTGCGGATCGGCCGCCCATCCGCTTTTGAAAACAAGATTCAATTGCACAAGTGGCAGTTTGTGATCTTCCACAAGCATCACTTCTAACCCATTAGAAAGCTTTGCTCGCTGAATTGCCGGCGGCTGAAATTTTCGTTCCCCGGCGCTTTTCGGCTGCACGTTGCGATCCAATTTGCCTTCCGACGCCTGGAGGGTGCCCTGCGGCACAACGTACAAAATCGCGCGCCTGTTCAGGTCCAGAGTGTCTTTCGTATATCGATCCACGCCTGCTGTGGTGGCCTTTGAATAGCGTTCCCTGTCCCATTCCAACTTGCCCGGATCTCCGAGAAATGTGTTGTACTCGTTCAAACGATCCGCCCGGCCGCCGAATCCACCCACCAGAGCAAGAGAACGCACAAATTGAGCCTCGGAAACGTTTTGCATCTGACTCAATTCTTCCGGAGTGATCCCTTTTGCGAAGAGCTTGATCAACTCCGAGTCGATCCCTTTTTCCAACTCCTCCAATGTGTGACCTTCCCGTGCTGTTGCCTGAATTAAAAAGACAGAACCAATCTCCTGTGAAAACTGCGCGGACGATACATCCTGCGCAATCTGCTGATCGTAAACGAGCGCTTTGTAGAGTCGTGATGTTTTTCCAAACGTCAAAATGCCGGAAAGAATATCCATCTCGGCGTCACCGGGCGTGTAGGACGCCGGACTATGCCAGACCATGAACAATCTGGGAAGTGATACCTGATCCTGTTGAACTGCGCGACGCACTCCTTCCAGTTTCGGACTCCATGCTTCCAAACGATCGATAGGTGGACCGGCGGGAATGGATGAAAAATATTTTTCCACCAGCTTCTTCGCTTCCGCAGGATCAAAATCGCCGGCAACGCAAAGAGATGCATTGTTGGGAGCGTAATATGTCCTAAAAAATTCCGATATGTCTTCCATGGATGCGGCAGTTAGATCCGCCATGCTCCCAATTACCGGCCAGGAATAGGGATGATCCTTCGGATATAGAAGTGAAGGGATCAGATCGTATGCTTTTGCGTAAGGCTGATTTTCAAGCCCCTGTCGACGCTCATTTTTTACGACATCCCGCTGATTATCGAGCTTCTCTTTGGTCATCGCCGGCAGCAAAAAACCCATTCGGTCCGCTTCCAACCAGAGCGCGAGCTCCAGCTGATCGCTTGGCACATTCTCCCAGTAATTCGTCCTGTCTTCGTTCGTGGAACCGTTGATTGCCCCGCCCACTTTTTGCAATGGCTCAAAAAATTCTTTGTCGTGATGTTTGGATCCTTGAAACATCATGTGTTCAAAAAGATGCGCAAAACCGGTACGACCCGGCTTTTCATTCTTCGAGCCAACGTGATACCACACATTGACCGCGACCATGGGAATCGAATGATCTTCATGTAGAATTACATCCAGACCATTCGGCAACGTATACTTTTCAAACTTCAATTCTGGCAAGGAAGCCCCCTGTAAAACCGTCGTTAATAATAAAAGAAAAGCGATGGAAGATGTTAGGGAATAGACTTTCATCGGACATATTCCTCCTGAGAACGTAGAATACCGATTATCTCAGAAAATGTTCAAGAGGTATAAGATAAAGCAAATGAAACTAACGGCAATCGCTGTTCTGATTTTTCTTTATCCTGTGATCGCTTTCGTGGCGGAAGACAATGATGTTGCTTTAATGGCCGCTGCTGCTGCAGGACAAACGGAGATTGTTCGGGGCCTGCTTGATAAAGGCGCCAACGTGAATCACAGGACGTCTGAAGGATTAACGGTGCTGATGGAAGCTGCCGAAGGAGGGCATGTAGACACCGTTCGATTGTTGTTGGACCGCGGCGCGAATGTTCATTTAAAGGATTACAAAGGTTGGACAGCCTTAATCGCCGCCGCGGCGGTGGGCCGTGCTGAGGTTATTGATGAGCTTGCGAAAGCAGGAAGCAACGTTAATGAGAGAGATCATGGTCAGGGAACGGCTCTTACTCAGGCTGTTGGATTCGGCCATCTTGAAGCGGTACGTACGCTGTTGAAATCGGGAGCTGATCCGGATGTGGCGCATGAAAAGGGGGCCACACCTCTGCTGGAAGCGGCAATCTGGGGTTTTACCGAAATCGGTACAGCGTTGATTGAAGCGAAGGCAAACGTAAATAGCAAAGGTTTGTACGGTGTAACTGCTTTGCACCATGCTTCGCATCGCGGCAACGTCCAACTGGCCAAAGCTTTGTTGGAGGCAGGGGCCGATATCAATGCAAAAACGGGAAAAGGAAAAACACCACTGATGAATGCAGCCTCACGCGGTCATGTCGAGATTGTACGGTTACTGTTGAAGCAAGGAGCGCTTCTGGACGCAAAAGATCTTGAGGGTTTTACGGCCCTCCAACTTGCGAAGCGATACAATCGCCGGGACGTTGCTAAGATTCTAAGCGGTAATGATTAAGCGGGCCCTCCTGATTTCGATGGTAGTCGGTTCCCTATTAACCTTCATCAACATGTCAGACGTTCTTTTCTCATCTGCCGTCGCATTACCGAGTACCGTTCGACTCCTGTTGAACTTTGCCGTTCCTTTTGCGGTGTCACTCGTCTCTTCCTGTTTTTCTTTACGTCGGAAGTAGTGTAGGGTAACTGCGAATGAATTCACAAAATACTGTAAAGACGCCCGACCTTAAAATCTGGCAGGTAATCGCAGCATCTTCTGCGGGCACGATGATCGAATGGTATGACTTCTATATTTTTGGAAGCCTTGGAACGATCATAGCTCCGCTTTTTTATCCGCCAGGAGATCCGGCAATTCAATTTCTTGTGCTGCTCGCCACATTCGCAACAGGATTTCTGGTGCGTCCTTTCGGCGCCATTGTCTTTGGACGAATCGGTGATCTGGTGGGCCGTAAGTACGCTTTTCTTTTAACGCTTTTGATTATGGGCGGAGCCACAACAGTGATTGGACTTCTTCCGACGTATGGTCAAATCGGAATTTTCGCCCCGATCATTCTGGTGAGTCTGCGACTTCTTCAGGGTCTTGCTCTGGGAGGGGAATATGGTGGCGCAGCGACTTATGTTGCGGAGCATGCGCCCGATCATCAACGTGGTTATTACACGAGCTATATTCAGACGACAGCAACTCTCGGACTCTTTTTATCGCTCGGGATCATCCTGATCACACGGCTGTCACTCGGTGAAGCGGAATTCAAGGAATGGGGATGGAGAATTCCTTTCCTTCTATCTGTTCTCCTTGTGGCGATGTCTTATTACATACGAATGAAGCTGAAGGAATCACCGTTGTTTGCGGAAATGAAGGCCGCCGGCAAAACCTCCCGGAAACCGCTGTCGGAGACTTTTCGCAATCCGGAAAATCGCAAGCTGATGATTATGGCACTGCTCGGAGCGACGGCAGGTCAGGCCGTTGTGTGGTACACCGGACAGTTTTACAGTTTGTTCTTTTTGCAAACAGCGCTGAAAATAAATTTTGTCACTGCCAATATCATTGTTGCTATCGCGCTTCTTGCTGCAACTCCTTTTTTTGTGGTTTTTGGAAAGTTATCGGACCGCATCGGGCGGAAGAAAATAATGATGGCCGGTTGTTTGATTGCGGCCATTACGTATTACCCCATCTACAAAGCGATGCACAGATTTTCAGGTGGCGGTGTGAGTCCGAATATTCCCATACTCACGGTCCTTATTTTTATTCAGGTGATTTACGTCACGATGGTGTATGGACCTATTGCAGCATTTCTGGTAGAACTCTTTCCTACGCGCATTCGCTATACTTCGATGTCTATCCCCTATCATTTCGGCAATGGCTGGTTTGGTGGTTTGACCCCATTTATCTCCACCTCCATTGTTACCGTAACCGGTAACATTTTTGCCGGTTTGATCTATCCCATTTCGGTCGCTGCAATGACTTTTATCGTTGGATCACTCTACATTCGCGAAACAAAACACGTCAAACTCTGGGATGAGCTTCGTTCCTAGTTTGTAGTAGCGACTTCAGTCGCTATCTTCACCTGGTTGCCAATTCGACTCCAGCGTCATAGCTTCAACTCAGGAGGATGAAATCATGCCTGTTTGTGATAGTTGTGGGAATGATTACGATAAAACTTTTCAGGTGATTCTTGCGGGGAAAACACACACATTTGATAGCTTTGAATGCGCCATTCATATGCTTGCGCCGGTTTGCAACCACTGCGGCTGCCGCATCGTTGGCCATGGCGTCGAAGACCATGGGAAAATGTTCTGCTGCGTTCACTGCGCCGAGGCCGCCGGCGTCATGGGCCTCAAAGATAGACGATAAAGTTCTATTTTTCTCCGGCGGCGGAGAAAATGGGACTGATATCCACGGGAAGGTCTTTCAACTGAGCGTTGATGGTTTCGATTTCCGGATTTGATTTTCCGTACTTTTCTGTCATCTTTTGAGCTCTGGGGAAATCTCCGGTTGCTTCAATCATCAAAAGCTCACTGGAAAGGGATTGAATTCCTTCGGGCATTTTTTCAATAACAACTTTGAATCTTCCATCTGTGCCTTCTGCAATGGCCCCTTTTTCTCGCAACCAGTTCCACTGGATGGCGTTGGCTTTGCCATGCGCCTCTTCAATTCCATGCCTCATCAGCCGGAAGATCAAGCCGGCGTAAGTCACGTAGAGAGTCGGTTTATCAAAGGAGGTCTGAAGTTTCTGATCGATCGCATACAAGAGCGTCCAGACACCGAGCGCATCCGCTTTGCATTCTTCAATCACAGAATAGAGATTCTTCAGCAGCAAACGGTTTTCAATTTTCTTTCCATCCGGTCCTGTTATGATTCCCGGTCCGAGACCATGCGCCAATTCATGGAAGAGGGTGTGGTTGAAATACGCATCAAAGGATAAGAGTGAAACCTGGGACGGGTCCAGAACTCTTTTTGCAATTGGTTCGCCCGTCTTCTGGAATTTTGCCTGCATAACATTCTTTAACAGGACTTTCTTGGAACCTTTCGCTTCCCGTACTTTTTCATCATTGGGCAGATTGAATGCCGCTGTCATAACTCCGCGCCGGGCATCGCCAGCCGTAAAGATTTCTTGAACCACTTTGATCGGTGAATCGGTTCCCCGGGTCAAATTTTTGTGTTCATCAGGCATCGGCAATTTTTTTTCCATGGCCGGCAAATGTGACGCATACACTTTTAGTTTTTCGCTCTCCTGCTTATCCACTACAGTCACGAAGGATTCAAAAGCTGCTTTGTAGTTGAACAGACCATCTTCGTAAACTTCATACGGTCCGATCACCACTTCAATGTTCGAATCAAGATCCATCCATGCGAAGTCGCTTTCATAGTAGTCATCCGACAAAAAAGCATCCGCGCGCTTGGTTAAAAATGATTTCAGTGACTGGTTGTCGGTTAACGCCGCGGCTTCCCGCAGTTTTGCAGCCGCGGGCTTCAAGAATTCTGCGTAATATACCGAATACGGAACCGCCACAAGCTTCCCCTCTTTTCTCCGGATCACATTATTCAACCCCTGGAATTTCTCCTTGTCCTCCGGATGGTCAGCAATCCATTTTTCAAATTCCTCCTTCGTCATATCAAGCGGATAAAAGCCTCCACCTTGCGGCTTTTCACCTGCTTTTCCGAATGGCCCCAGAAAAGGTTCGTTATGATGAACCCGGTCCCATCTTCCTTTCATTGTGTAAAAGTATTGTTTGGCGAGAGAATCCGGATGCGTGTCCAATTCTTTTCTTAGTGCCGGATTCTCTTCCGAAGCCTGACGCCAGAAAATCTCATCAATGTAGCTCGATGCTTCGATGAGTCCAGCTACCACCTTCCTTTCCTTATCATTCAAGAGACTCCGGTCATAATCGATTACCGTTCTGGGGAGCTCCTTCACTCGTTCTTTCAGCTCCGGTATAACCTGTCGTGGCTCTTTTGCAGCAGCCACGCTTAAAATTAGAAATGCAACCATCCAAATCAGCTTTTTCATGGATCCTCCGGTGTCGCTATTTTAGTACAGGATATTCTTTATATAATGGAAGATTATGGATTGGATGAAGGAATTCCATGGTCCGAATGCCGGTTACATTCTGGAGTTATATGAACGCTTTTTGAAGGATCCCGGCTCTGTGGACCCTTCCGCGCGCGCATTTTTCGAATCCTGGCGTCCTGATTCCGCTGAAACTGCCGTGGCAACAATGCCATCGGCTGCCGCAGTGGATAAGATTGTCGCTACTGTCGTTTTGGCGACTGCGATCCGTGAACATGGCCATCTTGCTGCGAAACTCGATCCGCTGGGGCGTGAGCGTCCTGGGGATCCGGCGCTGGAATTGTCTACGTATGAGCTGACTGAAAATGATTTGCTTCAGCTACCGGCGAATTTAATACGCGGTCCTCTCTCCCAGAATTGCGCCAATGCCCGGGAGGCCATTGAGGCTCTGCGGAGAGTTTATTCTTCCACGACCGGCTACGATTATGATCACGTTCATTCCCCCGAAGAGCGGGACTGGTTACGCCAGGCTGCGGAGTCCGGAAGGTTTCGATCAAACAATCCTGCGGAAGCCAAAGAGCTTTTGGAACTGCTGACGAAGGTGGAAGTTTTCGAGCGTTTTCTGCATCGTATTTTTCCAGGAAAGACCCGCTTTTCGCTGGAAGGCCTGGACATGATGGTTCCGATCCTGGATGAAGTACTCGGAGCGTCCGCCGAGTTTGGGATGACGCACATCCTGATCGGGATGGCGCATCGCGGCCGGCTGAATGTGCTGGCGCATGTTTTGAATAAACCCTATGTGCAATTGCTTGCAGAGTTCAAAGATCCGGTGCGAAAAACGATCTTTGAAGATGATCTCGGTTGGATGGGTGATGTTAAGTATCATGCGGGAGCAAGGAGAAGTCTGCGGGAAGGAGCAACCGCTAATCTGATTGTGAGCATGGCGCCGAATCCAAGCCATCTAGAGGCGGTCAATCCTGTTGTGGAAGGAATGGCGCGCGCGGCCGGAACTCATGTGGATCACCGTGGCGCTCCGAAATTCAATCACGGAGTGACGCTTCCCATTCTGATTCATGGTGATGCTGCATTTCCCGGACAGGGAATTGTTGCGGAAACATTGAATCTTTCCAGAATTCCCGGATATCGTACCGGAGGAACCATCCACATCATCGCGAACAATCAGCTCGGTTTCACAACTCTACCGGAAGCCGGACGCAGCACGTTGTACGCGAGCGATATGGCAAAAGGATTTGAAGTTCCGGTAGTGCATGTGAATGCGGATGATCCCGAGGCATGCATGGAAGCTGCCCGTCTTGCCTTTGCTTACCGCTCAAAATATCAAAAGGATTTCTTGATTGATCTCATCGGTTATCGCCGTTACGGCCATAATGAAGGGGATGAACCTGCATTTACACAGCCATTGATGTATCAGCTTATTGAAAAGCATCCGGGCGTTCGGGAAATCTGGGCGAAGAAATTGGCGGAGCGAAAAATCTACGATGTTGCTGCGGCGGAGGACCTGGTACGAAAAGGAATGGATGAGCTGCAACAAACGCTGGAAGCATTGAAAGCGGAAGAAGCGCTGGTGGAGCCGCTTCCGAGTCCGCCTCCACCGGGGGCAGCCAAGCGTGTAAAAACGGCAGTCCCACTGGAACGTTTACGCAAGCTCCATGAATCTCTGCTCGAATTGCCGGAAGGCCTCCATCTTCATCGCAAAATTGAACGCGCGATGCAGCGAAAACGGAAAACTCTGGACGATCCCGATGAATCTTCCATTGATTGGGCTGCTGCAGAGGATCTTGCTTTCGCATCCATTCTGGAGGAAGCGATTGCGATTCGTTTGACCGGACAGGATGCGGAGCGGGGCACGTTCAGTCAGCGGCACGCCACATTCCATGATGTGGAGAACGGATCCATTTTTACGCCACTGCAAGCTTTGCCGCAGGCGAAAGCTGCCTTTGAAATTCGAAACAGCCCGCTTTCCGAAGCCGCTGCCGTGGGTTTTGAATACGGTTATAACGTGCAAGAACCGGGACGGCTGGTGCTCTGGGAAGCTCAGTACGGCGATTTCATCAACAGCGCCCAGGTGATCATCGATGAGTTTGTGGTCTCCGCGCGATCCAAATGGGGATTAACTCCTTCTCTGGTTCTTCTACTTCCACATGGATATGAAGGACAGGGACCGGACCACTCGACTGGAAGACTCGAGCGATTTCTGGAAGTTGCAGCCGATACAAACATACGCGTTGCCAATTGCACAACCGCCGCGCAATATTTCCATCTCCTTCGCCGGCAGGCTCTGTTGCTGAAAACGGATCCTCTTCCGCTGGTTGTGATGACTCCAAAGAGTCTGTTGCGCCATCCCATGACGGTTTCGTCGGCGCGTGATCTCGCAAAAGGAAGCTGGCTTCCTGTTATTGATGATGCTCAAGCCAGAGAACAAGCCGATTCGATGAAGCGCATTCTATTGTGCAGCGGAAAAATGTACGTGGATCTGATGACCAGTGACTTGCGAAAAGAGAATTTGCCGATTGCCATCATTCGTCTGGAGCAACTTTATCCATTTCCAAAGGAACAACTGGAGCAAGTGCTGGAGGCTTACATGCAAATCGAAGAAGTTGTCTGGATCCAGGAAGAGCCTGAAAACATGGGAGCATGGATGTTTTTGCGCCCGCTGTTGCAGGACTTGTTGCGCGGGCGTTGCGCGCTTGGTTACATCGGGAGAAATAGAAAAGCGAGTCCCGCAGAAGGTTCAGCGGCCCGGCATACACTCCGGCAAAAGCAGCTCATTGAAAAAGCATTTCAAATTGAATCTCGAGTTGCGGTAAAGGTGTAGAGCATGAGTGAAACAAAAATTCTGGTGCCTTCACTGGGAGAATCGGTTGTGGAAGCGACAGTTGCGCGCTGGCTGAAAAAGGAAGGGGATCGAGTTGAACCGGGAGAACCGATGGTGGAATTGGAAACCGACAAGGTGAATCTTGAAGTGGGCGCTGAAAGAGCCGGCCAACTCTCTCGAATCGAGCGAAAAGAGGGAGAGGATGTGAAGATTGGTGATATCCTGGGCGTAATATCGGACGCAATCGCTGGTGAGGAAAAACCGCAAGCGGATGTACCGCAGGCGTCCCGCCCGCAGAGCGCTGAGCCTGCTCCTACGCCACCTCCCGATAAAACAAAAGCGACTCCCTCAGCGCGCCGGATGGCACAGGAACATAGCGTGGATTTGAAACAAGTTTCAGGAAGCGGTTCTGGAAATCAGATCACCCTGCAGGATGTCCAGAGTTTTATAGAACAGCAAAAAGCACCACCGGAAAAACCTGCACCGGCTCCGCAGCCACCGGCGGCAACTCCTGGGCCAGCTCCAACTGCGCCTTCTCAAACGAGACGAGAAGAGCGCCATCGACTTTCGCGAAGGAGACGCACCATCGCGAAGCGGCTGGTGGAAGCGCAACACAACGCAGCCATGTTGACGACCTATAACGAAGTCGACGTGAGCGCGGTGATGGATTTACGGAAAAGGCATAAGGAAACTTTCCAGAAGAAATACGGAGTTGGCCTCGGCATCGTTTCCTTTTTTACAAAAGCAGCCATCGGAGCTTTGAAGGAATTTCCGCAAATCAATTCCGAGCTCCAGGATGACGATCTTCTACTGAAATACTACTACGATATTGGTATTGCAATCGGCGCTGAAGAAGGTCTCGTCGTGCCGGTTCTCCGCGATGCAGACCGTATGTCATTCAGTGAAATTGAGCTGGCGATTCGTTCATTCGTGGAGAAGTCGAATAGCGGGGCTCTAACGTTGGAGGATTTGCGTGGTGGCACTTTTACGATCACGAATGGCGGTGTGTTTGGTTCCCTCATGAGCACTCCGATCTTGAATCCGCCCCAGGTTGCCATTCTCGGCCTTCATAAGATTGAAGACCGGCCCATGGCGTTCAATGGCCAGGTTGCGATTCGCCCGATGATGTATATCGCTTTAAGCTATGATCATCGCGTCGTGGATGGCCGCGAATCCGTTCAATTCCTCGCCCGCATCAAGGCCTTTATCGAAGACCCTGCTTCCCTTCTGCTTGAGATGTAAACTTTAAAAATTCTCTTGGCGCCTTGGCGTCTTGGCGGTTTCAATTAAGGACCGAACAGAAAGGTGAGGGGGCGCCAGACTCGCTTTCCCCAGGATTTTTCATCGTGCGATGCGCCTTTGACCAGATAATGCTGAAGGTCTACACCTTTCCGATAGCCCTTTTTTCGTAACAGCGCGATCATTCGCAGATAGCCGGTTTTCAGAAAAACCTCTTTGCTTCCCACATCCAGGTAAAAGCGCGCACGTTTTTTCGGCCTGTCATATTCGCTGACTTCCTTAAAAATTTGATAGTCATTCCAGAAGAAAGAATTCGACATGCATCCAGCTCTCGAAAAAACTTCAGGGTGCCACCACGCAAAAAGGAAAGAGATAAGTCCCCCCATGGAAGATCCCATCACGCCTGTGTTCTCGGCGTCCGTTTTTGTGCGGTAGGTTGTATCGATCAGCGGTTTCAATTCCTGGATGACAAAATCCACATAGTTGTGTCCCGCAATCGAACCCGTATATTCCTGTTCACGATCTGGCGTGTTATAAATTCCAACTATCAGAATTTCCTTCATTCTTTTGCGGCGAATTAGATATGCCGCAGCATTATCGACGCGCCAGTCAACACCAAGGAATGCCGTATTTGGATCCATCAAGTTTTGACCATCATGCATATACAGCACCGGATAACGTTTTCTGTGGTCCTTGTAGTAAGAGGGGGGAAGCCAGACAATCACATCGCGTGGATGCCGAATCCGGGAAGAAGAAATCTGACGGTGGTACTCGGTGTATCCCTGTTCGGGAACTCCGGAACTCGCGTTAATCTGCTTGATTCGCGTCCACTGCATCGGTGGATTAGTATACACGACCTCGCCGTTACATCCCGATGACAGTAACCGACACACTCCGTTCTTTTGCCTGATCCAGCTCCAGGAGAAAAATCCGCTGCCATCTTCCCAGATCCAGATTTCCATCCACAACGTTCACCATTTGAGAAGTCGGAAGAAAAATCGCTTTGCAGTGAGAGTGCCCGTTGCGGTCCTCTTTGTCCGTCATGTTCACAGTGCGGATCCGGAAATCATTGTGAAGATATTCCGCCTGTTGTGGTGCGAGCCTCTCCAGCATTCGTTGCAGGTCTTGCAAAAGCAACGGCTCATTTTCATTGATGAGGACGGCCGCAGTGGTGTGTTTGCTCTGAATATTTAGAATCCCTTCGCGAACTCCGGAAGCTTGCAAAAATGTTCTGAAAGCTTCCGTACAATCCAAAAATTCCGCACAACCTCGCGTTTGAAATTGCAGAACTTGATGATGGATTCTCAATGAATCGTTTCTGTTCATCAGAATGGCCTGATTCCACATAAATTCCTCCTGCCAACTAATTGATTTGCGTTCTTTCTGACTGGCTGCAATAAACCGATTGCTCGCTCGCAATATCGCCTGGAAGCTCTCCAGTATTGGCGGAATGAAAATCCTCCACCCTGCAACACCCGAGAATGTCCGGCCCATACAATGAGGAGAGTTCCAGCATGAAACAAACGGTACAATGAATTCCAGAGCGAATTAAGAATTGGTAGACGTTGAATTCTGATTTTCCGGAGCAGGTGTGTATGAAAATACACATGGAACACTTCGTCGCGCAGCAACTGCCGGCAGATCGGACGAAGAATCGCGGAACTGGTTGCGCGATAGAGAGCGTGATAATACACCCTTGCCACCAGTTCGGCGGTTAACAGAACGGCGAGGCTCACTTCCAGATTCCAGAGACGTCTCAGATGCCGGAAAACGTGATCGGACCAGTGCCCGGTTACCCTCGAAATCTGCACTTGATCCATGAATCTTCCAAGCCAGCTCGCATGCCGCTGCTCTTCTCTAATGAATTTTGTCATCGCTTCTTCGAGCTCGTTATCCTGCCGCTGCAAAGCAAAGCGACGCGTCAGGGAAATCAACGATCTTCCTTCGGAGTTTTCTCCCAGTTGAAAGACGCGGATCGAACCCGCAATCGTTTCCCATTCAAGATCCGAAATCCTTTCGGTCAAATGCCAGGGGACCGGCAAAAGATTGTTTGCATTCGTCTCAAAATATTCGATCCAGGCTGATGCTGTGTCCGGTATCTTTACGAATTACTCCTCCGTTTTTTAAACAATTGCAAAGTACTTGGTAATGCAAAGTCAATGCCAAAGCTCATTTGGAGTGCGTTGATTTTCAAATTCAGGCCCTGGCCGGTTTTTGAAGGGGCTGGTTTGAAGTCGATTTTTCGCCGCCCAGAGACTCGGCCGCCTTCAGCAATACCTCTTCGAGTGCCTCCAGGTACCGCACAAAACTATCCCGCCCTCGCTCGGTGAAATAGATCGTCGTTTGGGGTTTTGACTGAACAAAAGTTTTCCGGATCCGGATGATGCGGGCGTGTTGCAGCGACCGCAGGTGGCGGCTCAAGTTGCCGTCTGTTAAATTGCATTCCTGTTTTAATTCATTGAATGTAATTCCCTCAGTCGCATTGCAAAGCGCGGAGACGATCGCGAGACGATTCGGTTCATGAAACAGTTTATTGAGTGCCGCGTAAGGATTATCTCTTTTGGGCATTGAATTTCTCCTTGCGATGAAAAAAATCAGCAATGGAATCGCTTGCATCAAAATGCAAAACGATTCCTCCCATCCACTCTCCGGCAAAAAAGATGATTCCCATCGGCCATGGATTGGTGAAGGGATAAGGTCCGATCAAAAGAAGCAGCGCGCCGGCAAGGATGTAGAACAATCCGATAATCGAAATGGCAGGAGGAAGAACATGTCTGGAAGCGAGGTTAGCGAGCCCGAAAAGGGACATCCAGACAGGGAAGAGCCAGCTATACAAATCCTGCAGCACAAGACCCAAAGTAAGAATTCCACCAACAAGAAGCGGAGGCAGCGTATCGACAATCGGCCTTAGTCTTCTCACATCTCGTTTTGCAAGCGGGTCTCGAAGAAACCAGTACAGAATCGCTCCGAAGTTCAGCAAGCAAGCGAGAGCAAAAACAATCGCCCAGCCTGCAAAATGGGCCAGGTGCGTGTCGGGCCAGTAGGGAGAAGCAAGAATGCCGGCAGCCCCAAGAGCAAGCGTTCCGGAGATGGCCCGTGCGCGCCCCGAATAACCCTTGAATCGCTGTTTCTCCAGGATTTTTTTTTTCAACTCCTGTACCTGCCGCAGAGCTTCCTGAACCGTTCGCATCATTCCAATACTATACCATTACAAACTACTTTGCAATACAAAGTGC
>JAKEFK010000070.1 GCA_022616075.1 bacterium | reverse complement strand
GAGGCGAGCCGTCACAATCCCGCCGTTGCCTACGTAACTTTTGACGGGCATCAAACCGGCGACATGAAAACTTATGTTTCTAAAACCACTGATTACGGTCAGACCTGGAAGTCTCTTGTGACCGACACTTTCAAGGGCTACGCGCGCGTGATTCGTGAGGATATCGTGAATCCCAACGTTTTGTTTGTGGGCACAGAGCTTGGTTTGTTTCTCACGATCGATGGCGGTCAACAATGGGCGCAATTCACAGGGAATTTTCCGCCCGTGCCAGTGCATGATCTGGCTATTCATCCGCGGGAGCACGATTTGATTGTCGGAACCCACGGACGCGGAATCTACATCGTGGATGATATTAGTCCGTTGCGCCAAATTAACGAAAAGATTCTGGAATCAAAAGTGGCTTTTCTTGAAACAAGGCCGGCACAGATTCGTTTCCCTCGTTTTGCTCAAGATTTTCCGGGAGATGACGAATTCGTTGGTTCGAATACGCCGGAGGCAGCATGGATCACCTACTATTTGAAAGACCGCCACATGATGGGTGATATGAAACTGGAAATCTACGATACACAGGGAAAGTTCATCAGTTCCCTTCCCGGCGGAAAGCGGAAAGGCATCAATCGTGTGCCCTGGTACATGAGATTGAAACCGCCAAAGGTAGCTCCCTCACCTCAACTTGGCTATGGCGCGATGGTGGGTCCGACGGTGCCTGATGGTACATACAAAGTGAAACTGATCAAAGGAACTGAGACTTTCGAATCGCAAATCAAATTGGATCCGGATCCTACAGTTTCGTATTCTGCAGAGGATCGCAAGATTCAGTTTGAAACAAGCATGAAGCTTTATCAGATGCAGGAGCGATTGGCTTTTTTAGCCGATCAGATCACCGGCGTTCGCGATCAAGCTAAGGATCGCGCGGGGAAATTGAAGAAAGGCGATGAACTGGCTAAAGCCTTGACCGGTTTTGCTAATCGATTGAATGCTTTGCATAAAAGCATCGTGGCAACGAAAGAAGGTTGGCTGACCGGAGAAGAGCAACTTCGCGAAAAAGTCGTTGAACTGTATCTTTTTGTGAGTTTGCATGCCGGGCGCCCGACCGAATCACAGATCGGCAAACTTTCCGTTTTGAATGCGGAACTGGATCAGGCGAATGCAAAGTATGAATCAATCATCAGCAAAGAGCTTGACAACTTGAATAAACGTTTGGCCGCAAAGAAGCTCGAACCCATCAAGCTCATGACCAAAGAGGAGTGGGATAAAAAGCAGAAGTAACGCGGGCGTCTCGCCTGCGTGAGATTGTTATGTCCGCTGAGCATTTTTCAGGCTTCGACGCACCTGAACATTTCAACCTCGCCGAGTTTCTGCTGGACGCGCGTCTGCAGGAAGGTAACGGTGGGCGTCGCGCGATAGTTACGGATTCAAAGACTTACAATTATCAACAAGTCTTCGAGTTCGCAAATCAGTTCGGGAATGTTTTGCGCCAGATGGGCGCCGAGCAAGAGGACCGTGTCATCATTTCGCTTCCAGACATACCCGAGTATCCGTGTGCCTTATTCGGGATCTTAAAGATTGGCGCAGTTGTGGTGATGGTGAATCCGCAATTGAAGAGCGAAGACATTGCGTACTTTCTCGAATATACGCGGGCCAAGTACGCGATCGTTTTCGGTGAAAGTTATCCTGCTTTTGCCGAAGCTTCATCCCTTGTGCGTCACCATCTTAAGGGGCTTCTGGCTATCGGTGAATTGCCGCAAGGCGATTGTCCGGTGCCGGTTTCTTCGTTCGATTCTTTGCGCCAGCAGGTGAGTACTCAGATTGAAAATTCAGTGACTCACCGGGATGATGCAGCCATCTGGCTATTTTCAGGAGGAACGACCGGCAAGCCGAAAGCAGTTGTGCAGACTCATCAATCTTTTGCGAACACAACGGAATGCTACGCCAAAAAACATCTGGAATACGATGCGACAGACCTGACGATTTCCGTTCCGAAATTATTCTTCGGCTATGCAACAGGCAGCAATTTGTTTTTCCCCTTTTCTGTCGGAGCCGCCTGTGTGTTGTTTCCCGAAAGATGTACTGCAGAGGTCCTTTTTGAAAAGATTCGCAAACACCGCCCTACCATTTTGATCAATGTTCCAACCATGGTCAACCAGATGGTCGGTCATCCTGAAGCGATGCAGCAAGATTTTAGAAGTTTGCGTTTTGCAACCTCTGCAGGGGAAGCCTTACCGGTTGAACTTTATGACAGATGGAAAAGAATATTCGGTGTGGAATTGCTGGATGGACTAGGCACCGCGGAGATGTGGCACATTTTTATTTCGAACCGTGTAGGTTTGGTAAAACCTGGAACGGTCGGGACGGTTGTGCCCGGTTTTGAAGTGAAGTCCGCAGATGATCAGGGAAAGGAAGTTCCTGAAGGGGAAGTGGGAATGTGCTGGGTGCGTGGTAAATCGCGAGCCATCGGTTACTGGCAGTTGATGGAAAAGACGGCAAGTTCTTTTCGCGGCGAGTGGTACATAACCGGCGATCTTGTTCGCAAAGATGCAGACGGGTTTTACACGCATTGCGGACGTGGCGATGACATGATGAAAGTTTCAGGCAAGTGGGTCTCTCCACAGGAAGTGGAAAATTGTTTGCTAAAGCATGCTGGTGTGCGCGAGTGTGCCGTGGTTCCAATCACAGATGCAGCCGGACTTACTAAGCCCTGCGCTTATGTGATTGCTGCAGAGCAACGGACCGGTTTTGAAGAAGAACTGAAAGAATTTGTGAAAAAGAATCTGGAACCTTACAAATATCCGCGTCACATCATTTTTGTGGAGAGCCTGCCAAGAACACACCTGGGCAAAGTAGACCGCGGCGAACTGAAGAAAAGAATGGCGGGCAGGGACACCCGCCCTACGGAAAATTAGAATTACCGTTTCGGCGTTTTAGCGCTGGCCACATTCGAATAAGCAGAGTTGCCAGTGCCGTTATATGCGCGCACGCGATACCAATAAGTTTTATTGCTTTTCAATCCGTTATTGCTGTACGTGCTGACGTTTGCGCCAACCGTAGCAATTTGCGAGAAATTTGTCCCGTCCGTTGAGCGTTCAATCTTAAAACCAGTTTCATTGTTTGAATTGTCTGTCCAGGAAAGATCGATTCTGGTTTTCGAGATCGCCGTTGCAACCAGAGCGGAAGGCGCATTCGGCGATACTCCTTGCGTTGTCGCATTCGCCGTATTGGAGTATGCCGAGTCGCCTGCAGCATTCCCAGAGCGCACGCGATAGTAATAGGTCGTAGAGGAGCTCAAGCCTGTATTTGAGTAAGATGTGACATTTGCGCCAACGGTTGCGATTTGACCAAAGTTCACACCATCCGTGGAACGCTCGATTTTGAATGACGTTTCATTGTTGGAATTGTCTGTCCAGGTCAGATTGATCTGGCTTGTTGAAACCGCGGCAGCCGCCAGATTGGATGGCGCCGCCGGTGTTGTGCCGCCTTTAAGGATTGTGAAGTAGTCCTGCGTTGCTCCCGCCTGATTGATAAATTTTGCATCGAGCCGGGTCCCATTGATTTCCAGAATCATCGATCCCAACAAATTGAGAGAGATATACATAGCCGGATGGTTCAGTGTTCCACCGGAAGTTTGCCCCGAGCTGCCGGCGACTGCATAAACAGCGCCTTCGTGTGGTCCGAGTCCATCTGTTGGTTTCTTGTATGAGCCGGTTCCATCTTCACGTCCCGATCCGCCATCTTTCTTCATTGCAGCTGTGAATGTGCTCGAAAGGCCGTAGTGACCATCAATCAAGAAGGATCGCTCGTAGGAATGGCTGTGCCCTGTAAGCACCAGATCCACTCCTGCCTGTTCCAGGATCGGCAAAGCATTCGTCCGCATTTCGGTCAGTTGTAAATCTGTATCGGAGTTATGCGAGCCTTTACTGTAAGGTGGATGATGCCAGAAGGCGATGATCCAATCCTTGTTGGTGGAAATCACATCATTTTGCAACCAGGTCATCATCGTTCCATTCACTGCGCGATTGGTTTCGTGCGATTCCAGACAGATGAAATGAATATTGCCGTAGTCAAACGAATAGTACGCTTCCGTTCCTGAAGCGAGGCCGCCCGCTTCCCCCTGGGTCGGGAGTTTGAAAATGCTGTAGTAAGGTCCTGTTTGCGTTGCAGAATCCGCCGACACACCGTCATGATTTCCGAGCGTTGGCCAGAGAGGGCTGATGCGAAGCATCGTGGGATACATATCGAAAACAGCAGCCTCGTATTCGCTGTCGGTTCCGCTCGCGTAGGCATTATCCCCCAGCATCAGCCACAGGTCAGTGTATTGACTTCCTGTGAGATTCAGGTAAGCATCGCGCACCGCAGCTGCGTTCGAATTTGCCGTGCCGGAATCTCCTAACACCCAGATTCGCGTCGGAACAGCCGTACCGGACAAGGGTGAAGTATAGAAATAGTGGTTTGTATCGCCACCTGCTAATACGGTAGTAGTTGAGCCGACCGAGTAATAATACTGCGTATTCGCCAGCAGTCCACTGAGTGCCACCTCATGTTCGGTGGTTACCGTGCTGTTATCTTTAAAGGATGACAAGTTTGACGGGTCCAACCCGTATCGAACGCGGCTGTCTGTTGCGACGTTCGTTCGCCATTTGACGATCATGCTGCCGGGTGTTCCGATTTGCAAATAGGGACCCCTTGTCACGGTGACCGAATCGCTCGCCTTCAATTCCAGGGCGAAGCTGAGGTCGGTGCTCGTGCCGTTCGCCTGATGGACCTCAACTGCCAGCACATTCCATCCTGTCAGTAACGTATTGGCATGAGTCGTGGAATAAAAGGTTGCCTCTTGAGGCGCGCCGAGCGCAGTTGATGCCAACGTTGTATACGAAATGGAACCGGTGGGCATGTTGATTCGATGAATTTCCGTCCCATTCAAGTAAACGACAGCGCCATCATCTTTCAGCAGGTTCAGTGTTAATCCCGTATAAGTAGAAGGACTTCCAACAAAAAATTTCTGACGAAAATACGTTGTGGTGTATTTCGCATTCGCATCGGGGCCATAACTGACAATAGTCGCTTCGTCTCCATCTCCATAACCAAGTTGTGCCGCTCCGGAGCTCCATGTGGCATCATCAAAAGCGAGAGATCTCCAGGCGGTTCCCTGATTGGATCCGTTATCCAGGTATTTCCATGTTGAACCTGTGGAAACAAGAGTTACTTCTGCGGCGAAAGTGGAAGCAGCTATGAGCGCCAAAATAGCGGATACGAAAACTGTACGTAATTTCATCATATTGGTCACTTCGTCCTTTGGGCCTTATTCTACTGGAATCGCTTAAAGATTCTCAAGAGCGTGTCGTATTTTGGCTTCCAACTCGCGCGTGTAGCGGTTGTTTTTACGCGACTGCGGCAACCCCTGAATTGCTTCCAGTGCCAGAAGATATGATTCTCGGGCCTCCTCTGTTCGAGAAGCTAAAAAAAGGATATCGCCTTTGCGAGCCAACCAGGTCTCTTTGCGCTCGGATTGCTCAGCAATTCGATCGATCCGCTGCAGCGCTTCCTCATAATGTTTGAGGAGTAATTCAAGATCGATTGCGTACAACTCCAAAGTAACGACCGGACCAAGCCGTTCGATTCCGTCGTTTAACCCCTTTAGCGCATCCTGCAGCATATTTTGTTCGGCCAGCAGTTTTGCCCTTTCTATGTAGATTTCCGGATCAGGGCGCTGCGCGAGCGCTTTGCTGTAGTCGTCTACAGCCAACATTGGCTGATTCAATTTACGGAAGACATGTCCACGCGCGACTCTGGCTTCAGCATTTTCCGGATACTGCTGCAGAAAACGGTCGAATGCGTTCTTAGATTCATTCAGTTTGTTTGTACTTAAGTAGACCAAACCGAGTCCAAGATCTGCAGCAGCAACATTCGGCGCCAGTTTCCGGGCGCGAAGGTAATCCAGTTCAGCCTGCTTCCAGTGACCATCCGCTCGATAGAGCTCGCCGCGCTGAAAATAAAGATCGGCCCGCTTAGGCTCTTGTCTAATTTTTAGTGTAATTGCTTGAACTTGCTCCGCGAGTTCGTCATGCGTAAAAGCCAGAGAAGCCACCAGCAAAAAGAGAGCAAGAAATCTTTTCACGGTTTGCTGTTCGCGAGCTGATAAACCTTTCCTTCCACGAACAATTGAAACAATTCGGGATCCAGTTGCTGCTGTTTTACTTCTTCCGCGATGATATCGAGCGCATTATCGGAGGGCACGGAGCGTTTGTAAGGACGATCCGCTGCCGTGAGGGCATCGTAAATATCGGAGATGGTCATGATTCGAGTTTGCACCGGAATATCCTCGCCGCGCAAACGGTTTGGATAGCCGGAACCGTCCATCTTTTCATGATGCCCGTACGCGATTTTCGGAACGTCACGCAGTTCCGAAGTCCAGGGGATCTTGCTGAGAAAAAGGAAAGTATGAGTGACGTGAGATTGAATTTCAGATCTCTCTCTTTCATTCAGATTTCCCTTTCGAATGGAGAGGAATTGAATCTCTTCTCCACTCACCAATGGGCCATGCGATCCAGGCGCAATCAAATCCTGATCGGATGCGATGCGCAGGAGTTTGTCAAAATTTCCCATCGGCAAAACGGTTGGTTCATTGCTCTGCAGAATGAATTGATAGTAGTCATCCAGGGAACCAAGTCTGTTTTCAAATGCTTTTTCCAGCGGCGCGAACTGGGTTTCAAAATTTTCACTTCCAGCAGACCGCAACAGGTTGAATTTCGAACGGTAATATTCGGCTTCCCAGGCTTTTTTCATGTACTCAAAACGCTGCCGAATCAAATCCACTTGAAATGGATAAAGTTTTTTAGATTTCACCAGGACATTTTCACGCACGCCAACTTTGCCGAAGTCGTGCAATAACGCGGCATAGCGCATTTCTTTGATTTCATCCGTAGAGAAATGAATTCCCGCGCAGCGTCCGGTCGTACTGCGATCCACAAGTGCCGCCAGGGCCACCGTCAAGTTCGCAACGCGAAAAGAGTGGCCTGATGTGGTTGGATCCCGCGATTCAATCGCGGTGACTGCTGCGGTCACAAAGCCTTCAAACAGATGTTGAATACTTTTGATGAGCGTGCTGTTATCCAGAGCCACAGCCGCTTGTGATGCCAGGGAGTTGATCAATTCTTCATCATTTTGATCAAAAGAGCGCACCCACTCTTTGTAATTCTTTTGCGTCAACTTTACAGAAGCATCCTTCTTGCGATTGATGAGTTGAATTATTCCTGTGATGTGCCCCTGGTGATCCGTCATAGGCGCTGTGAGCATCGAAGTCGTTCTATAACCGGTGCTCTCATCGTAGTGTTGATTGAAGTGGTATTCGCAATCAGCGCCGAGCTGGTAAACGTCGGGAATATTCAACGTCTGTCCCGTTGCGGCCACATAACCAGCTATACTTCCTTTTGTAATCGGCATTTGAAATTCTTCGTAATGCACTTGAACGGAATCATTTTGCGAAATCTTGAAACGAAGAAGTTTGCCCGATTCTTCATCACCTTCCACAAGGTAAAGGCTGCCGGCATCTGCCGAAGTGATGGCCCGGCTCTTTTGGAGGATTTTGTTGAGGAGCTTAACCGGGTCTTTTTCGCGCGACAAGGAGATGCCGATATTGTTCAGTTCTTTTAGCCGGAGAAGATGGGCATCTCTCTCGGTTTTCAAACATTCCAGTTGCCATCGAAGATCAGCAGACTTGATCAGGTTTTTTAACTTTACGGGATTGATTTCTTTGGTGGAAAAATCAAGGAGGACATCTTCGGGTACGCGAACCTGCTGATATTGATTCTGCTGTTTCAAAACAAGGAAAACACCAAGCAGATTAGGAACGTCGGACATACCGTTACGAAGAAAATATTCGTAACTCAAGACGAGAATTTTCGGGGCCGGCCCCACAGGAAGTTCTTGCGAGAGCGCCTGCTGCTCGATTCCGAAAGATTGCGTAACCAGGGTAAGGATCTGTTCGTTCAGTCCGGGAGAATAGTAGAGACAAAGTTCCATGTCGCGTTGGTCGCTTGTCCCATGATAATGATATGCTCAAGAGAGGTCAAATTGTCAGAACATTCTCACGTGGATCTTTGTTGCTTTCGTTCAGTCTGAGAATCACTTCTCCAAGATCTTCAGGAAGCTTCGCTATTGTTCTGGCGCTTTTGTGATCCGCTTCGGTGCAATAAAAGAGCAACCTGACATGGGATTGTTGGCTCAAAGCAGCGAGCTCGGTGAACGAATAGTTCAACAATGCGCAATGAACAAAAATAACCGCAGGGGAAAGCACGACGAAATCCCGGACTTCTTCGAAATCGTTACATCGCTTCGCTGTAATTTGATGTTGGTTCAGTAGATCACAAATCAAATCCGCGCGTTTTGGATCTATATCCACAATCAAGATCGCATCCATAATTTTGTTCACACCTCAACAAAGATCGCGAGCATCGCGCCCGCATTGTTTTCTTGTGCAGTTTTTATGCCAACTCGTTCACCGTCGAGGGGGGTTGGATGAAATTGGAAACAGTTGTAGCATCGAGTGGAAACGATTGTTGCTTTTGATAAAGTAATAAGGAATGACCGAGTCGCTTTACATACATGGAACAACGCCGGACGAACAACAACGATTGTCGCTTTTGAACAAATTGTTAAACGATTCGGCGCTACAGCGTCTTGCATTGAGTGGGGGAGAAAAGATTCTGGATGTTGGTTCAGGTCTCGGGCAATTTACGCGGGCCATGGCGCGGGCGGCCGGTGCGGCAGGACGCGTTGTAGGCGTTGAGCGGAGTTTGGAACAACTGAGGGAATCAAAAAGACTTGCCGGTCTAGAGGGGGAAGAAGACTTAGTCGATCTACGGCAAGGAAACGCCACAGCTCTTCCACTCCGGCGGGAGGAATGGGCGAGCTTCGATATTGTTCATACGCGATTCGTGTTGGAACATGTGACGGATCCGCTTGCAGTTGTTCGCATGATGGTGGAAGCTGTCCGGCCTGGAGGCAGAATCATTCTGCAGGATGACGATCACGACGTTCTTCGAATCTTTCCAGAACCTTTAGGGTTCTATGAACTATGGCAGGCGTACATCCGCTCTTATGAAAAACTGGGGAACGATCCCTACGTTGGACGCCGTTTGGTGAGCCTGCTTCATCAGTCCGGTGCGCTTCCCACGAAGAATGAGTGGCTGTTCTTTGGTTCTTGCGCCGGTCATCCTCATTTTCCCGCTTATGCAAGCAACCTCAGGGGCGTAATCGAATCCGCGAAGGATGCAATCGTCCCAGTCGGCCTCTTGGATCAGGCAAAGTTTGATAGCGCCATGCGGGCACTTCAAGAATGGGAGCAAAAAGCAGATGCATCCCTCTGGTATGCTGTCTGCTGGGCCGAGGCTACAAAGCGTAACTGAACCGAGGCGTGACACCCTCCTTCTCGACTATGGCAATCGTTGTGTTTAGGAATAAATTGTGTTTTAATGCACACTGATTATTAATGCACTTATATTAGGAATGCATTCATATGCTTTGATAGCCTGTGAATTGACCTGTCAAGTGTCAATTGTCAGGCCACCCTTAAAGGTGAGAGGACACGTTGATTATTCACTCGCACCACGAAAGCAACCGAAAGGATGAGGTCCGTATGACATTCCTTTCGAACATTATAGGAGAGGGTATAGCATGTATCCATTTTTCAAGTACGTTGACAAGGCACTTACAGTTGTCGGGAAAAGCCTTTTCAACACCATCCAGTTCTTTAACAAGTATCGGCCCAACGCTTCGTTTATTCCGAAGTGGTCCGAAAAGCCCCTGCTGAAGTCGTGGCAAAAATCTAAGCCCACCCTCGGTTGGCCCCGTAAGACAGATTCACTTTGCCCGTCGTGTGTCCGTGAAGCAAGAGCCAAGATTTTGTCCGGTGAGCAGGACTACCGCACTTTGATCAATGAACATGTTGGCGAAATCAAAGCCGACATCATTGAGCGGAACGGACAGGTCTGGATGGTGAAGGAGTGTCCCGAACATGGCAAGATCGAAGACATCATGGCTATCGATTCGAAGTTTCTCGAATTCATCGAAGAGAACTTCCCCGGCCGTGATATCGACGCTCACAACGATGCCACACTGCATAACCACGGAACCAGCTCGATCCGTCATGGTCGCGGTTCAGTTTTAACAATTGATTTGACCAACCGATGCAACATGATGTGCGATCCCTGTTTCATGGACGCAAATCAGGTCGGGTTCGTTCATGAACTTTCCATGGATGAAATCCAGGAGATTCTGGACAACGCAATCAAGATCAAGCCTCGCCGGCAAATGTCAGTTCAATTTTCCGGTGGCGAACCGACGATGTCCCCTCATTTTGTTGAGGCGATCCGATACGCGCGAAAAGTTGGTTACAACAGCGTTCAGGCTGCTACCAACGGAATCAAGTTCGCGCAGGATCCGGAATATGCAAAGGAAGCAGGCGAAGCAGGCCTTCGTTACGCTTATTTGCAGTTCGACGGTATCGGCAATGACGCCAATAACCACCGAAAGATCAGCAACCTTTTTGATGTGAAACTGCGCGCGATCGAGAACCTGCATAACGCAGGCGTGGATATCATTCTGGTCGTTACTCTCGTAAACGGAGTGAACAACGATCAGGTGGGACCGATCATCGAATTCGCTCGCACCAATCCCAAAAAGATTGCCTTTATCGCGTTTCAACCGGTTTCCTTCACGGGACGTGATGAAGAGGTTAGTGAAGAGCGCCGTCTGGCACAGCGTTACACTCTGTCGCATCTTGCTTACGATGTGAAGAAGCAGACAGGTCTGACAGAACCGCGGCGGGATTGGTTCCCGATCTCACTGATCAGCGCCTTCGCTGATTTTGCAGATCTCGTTCATGGTCCTAATGCCGAATGGGGCCAGGTAAGCTGCGGCTGCCACCCGAATTGCGGTGTGGGAACGGCTCTGATGATCAACAAAGAAACAAAAGAGATGGCCCCGGTGCCCTCTTTCCTGGATATCCCCGGTCTGGTAAAAGATGTCCAAAAAATTACGGACGCCGGCCGTGGAAAATTCCTGTCGAACGCGATGATGGGTTTTGCTTTGTTGAAGAACTACGATCCGTTCAAAGCGCCAAGAAGCTTCAGCATTCTTGATATGTTGAAGAAGTTCGACAAATCGTTTGCTTTAACCGGAAAAAGCTACGGTGTCGGTGTTGAACGCCGTAATGATCCATGGAACTTCCTGTTTGTTGCAGGGATGTGGTTCCAGGATCTCTTCAACTATGATTTCCGCCGGACAGAAATGTGTATCATTCCTTACGGAACGCAAGAAGGGGAAATCTCCTTCTGTGCGTACAACACGGGAATCGGCTGGAGAAACATTCTGGAAAAAATGCACCAGAATGCCACGGTCGCTCAGTGGTACCGCAAGTACGGAAAGCACGGTGTTTATGCGAATAACAAGGAAGTGCCGCTGAACACAACCGAACATCATCTGAACATCAATGCCGAACACGCCGCTCGCGTGCGCGTTGTAGGAGAAGGACCGCAGAACGCTCATGATGAAGAGATCATGAGGAGAAAACTTCTGCAGCAACAACTTCTCGGAACGAAGGTCTACAACATTCGCCCGAAAAATGAAACGACTGCGGGAGTCGCCGGCGACTAAGTACTAGTTTTTTGAACTTGAACCGCCAAGGCGCCAAGTTCGCCAAGATCGTATAAGCGATAATTTCTTGGCGTTCTCGGCGTCTTGGCGGTTTCCTTTTTACGTCATCAGGATGCGGCCCATGTGCAGGGACCAGATGATCTGGGGCGGGAGTTCCTTCTTGTAGACGAAATGTGGGATGTCTCCCACAATCCAGGAATACTTCTTGTCGTCAAATGTTGCATAACCGACGACATGGCGTTGATTGTTCAGCATGTACACCTTTTCAATTTTAACCGTATCCGTTTTGTAGATGTATAACTGCTCCTGAAAAACCGTGGAGACCATCTTTAGATAAGCAAGGAATCTTGGCGATTTCCTATCCGGATCCTCAGCAACTCCCATTTTAATGAAGTATTCCATTCCGATGTGAACGGCCCAGAGCTCTTCCGCGGAAAGATCATAGTCCGGGTAAATCATCGGAAGGACATCACCCACAAACACGAAGAAGCGATCCGTTTCATTTGGCTGAAAGGAAAATAATGCCGAGGGCTGATTTTCATCCTTCAGCGGATGTTTTTCAAATGTTTGCTCCAGCTTCAATTCACAATTCAGATCCGGATCAAAATCTTCGTGCAACACTTCCAGCGCTTTTGCTTTCAGATCTGAGTGTGACATGGCTATGACTTCAGCTTTGTTTCGCAGGCGCGGACAAGCTGTCGAGCGTCCTCGTTACCCGGATCGGACTGAAGGTATTTCAGCAAGACGTCCCGCGCTTCTAAATAATTCTGAAGGTTGTAATAAGTGACTCCGATCGCATGCAGAATATCGAAATTCTCAGGATCCAGCTCGAAAGCCCGCGAGAAGTGCTTGAGCGCGTTCCCGGCATCGTGGATCCGGTTGTAAGCAAGCGCAACGGAACAATGATTCTGCCAGGTTTCCTCCTGGAATTTGATTGCTTCGATCATCGACTTCTTTCCATCTCGCTCTGCAACCGTTCTCAAAAAATGATGTCCATCAGCGTACTGCTTGAGCGCTTCTGTGTTTGCATTCTTCCATTTCTCGATAATCTGATCGGATTCATTTGATTCCATGATACGGCCAATCTGTGGATCCAGAACCTGGAATTGAATGTAACTCTCCAGATAAGTCATAAAATCAAACACATCACGGAGAACTTTTTCTTCTGCGCCATAGGGAATGTCTAAGGCAAGACTGGTATCGGAGCCTTCTTGCATGTACTCAATAGCGAAAAAACTTTCCGGTGATTCGTCAAAGCAAAAGGATTCCTGACCGGTTTGCTCCAACCGCTTTGCGATATAACCCAGCAAAGCTTCCTTCTCATGATTTACATTCAAAAGAAGGAACAATGTATAACTCATGGTTTTCGAAGCTTACAGGCTTAGGCGGGAGTTGTAAAGCTGTTTGTAATTCTCTCCAACGGCCTCTGCACTCATCTTTGATCGCGCAAACCGTGCCAACTCGGTGGAGATCTGTTCAAGGTGGGGACTTTCTTTCAGCAGATCGCGGGAGATCCGCGAAAAATCTTCGTTCACGCTCGCAATCCAATCTTTACGAAAAGCCGAAACGATTTCATTCACCGGCGGAACGTTGTAACAAAGGACCGGCTTTCCCGTGCAAAGAGCTTCAGCTGTGATCATAGGGAAACCAAACGGGCGCTCCGGGCGTTTGTCCATAAACAGAGTAAAATCGGCCGCATTCATTAAAGAAGGAATGTCAGCAGGAGCGTCCAGCAGTATCGTGGAATGCAGTTTTTCTTTCTGAATTGCTTCTGCCAGCCTGTTACGCCAGAGCATAGATCGTTTGTCCTGCCGGTAAAGCGGAACCACAAAACGAAATCCGCCACGACGGTTATACTCACGAACCGTGTAGAGGAAGGCTGTAAAATGCTGTTGATCGCTGAAATCATTTAATGCGACCACCAGAAGGCGGTCCATCACATCGTATTTTTCCCGGATCCTGTTCGCCGGTTCCAGATTTGCAAATGGGCGGGACCGAACGCAGGGAAGAATCACATCCACAGAAGTTCCCGGAATTTGCTGCCGTATTGCATCGCTTTCTTGCTGTGAAAATACAACCACGCGGTCCGCAAAAATGCTCTTCCTGTATGCCTTAGAATCTTGGGGCAAGTTAAATATTGTTTGAAAACTGTTTGAACCTTTTCCGGAAATTCCTAAATGCGATTTTCCGGTAGCGGGCAAGAAGAAGTGCACGATATCGAACTTCCTGAGCTGAAGGAATAGCGCACTGAGCCCGCTGTCGCTCAGCTTGATATCCCAATCTATCGCCTGCGCAAGAGTCTCAACAAATGTCTTCGCATCTGTGTTTGAGAACGGACAAACGAACAAAATTTTCGGTTTTGATTCCATGGTGGTAGGGGCGACCCTTGTGGTCGCCCGTAAAGGGCAGGCACAAGGCCTGCCCCTACGATAAATTGCGGGTCAGGAATTCGTGAATTTTCCTTGTGCGCTCCACCTGCCCTTTTGCAGCGAAGCGTTCGTAAAATCCGTCTGCGCGAAAATCCCTTGCAAAATTTGCCCAGTTTTTGACCTTCTCCAAAAAGAGTTTTTGTCCGCGTTCCTCCCATTGTTCGTAAAAATCCTCTTCTTCGATAATGTCACCCAGCACTCGAACAACGGCTTTGATAGTTACAGCTTTGTGGAACATATAGGATTTCTTTCCCCAGATGTTTTCCATTACAGCGGCCACCGCTTTGAAATAGTCCACAACAAAATCGTAGGCCTTATCGGCTTTTAGATTGAAGTTGTATTCCCAAAAATCGTAATCCTGGTCGATTAATCGATGCAATTCGTTATAAAGCTCCGATTGCAAAATCCACTTTTCCTGCTTGCTGCGTCCGCCCAGTCTGTTGATGCGGTATTGCAAAGGGGAAGTGGATTGTTCATAAAGCATTGTAACCAGACGCGCCGCGAGTTTCTTTTCGGGACTCACCGATGTAACGCGGTCCAGCAAATCCACAAGATGCGATTTGCTGATTCTGGTGTGAGTGGAGTTGATGACGACGAACATTTCCGCGGCAAAATCCGCCGCCTTTCCGTCGAAAATCATGCATGGAACGTCGATTTGATCCGCCTCCTGTGGATGATGTTCGGAATAAAAGCGAAGACCGGCGAGACGGTGTTGGCCATCAATAATGAGATATTTGCTGCCCGGTTCGGAAAGATCGCCAACCGATGCGTAGTGTCCAATCCGCTTAAATGTGAGCTCTTCCTGAGTAAAGAGCAAAATGGTTCCCGGAATCAAAGGTTGGACCGCTGCGTTCTCCAGAAAATTTACAATCTCCCGAATCTTTCGCCGGTTGAGCATACGCTGAAACGCGTGTTCTTTTTTCTCAACGGATGCGATGAATTTAGCAACTTCGTCAGAAGAGTGCGCATCGGTTGCTTCGATCTGTTCTCCTTCAAAATAGTATCGGCTTGTGAAAAAAACCTTTGGTAGTAAGTCGGCCGCCTTGTAGCTGACAAAATAAAATTTTCCATCTTTCTGTGTTATCTGTGTCGCAAGCATCGCTCCTCCTGTGTTAGTAGTAGCGACATTAGTCGCTATTCAGTAGCGAATTCATTCGCTACTACAAACTTCTCCAATCAATCTTTCATAATCTTTTTGACGAAACTTTTCGATCCAATATCGAACCGTTAAGCCCCCAAGGGCTCCTGAAAAAAAGACCGGAAGACAAACAATCCACCCGAAAGCGTTTCGAGCTTCTTTCCAAAACGGCCAGTGAACGTGAACGTTCCTGCGAAAAACAAGATCGCGAAAATAGTTCAAATAGACGCCCATGGCATCGTTGAACATATGATGAAAGTGTCCGTACTTGCCTCCAATCTTTGTCTTTCCCAATCGCAACTGTTGCAAAAATTCTTCCTTTGTTTGTGACTGGCATGCAGTGAAACAACTGCCCAGACGGATCAAAGTGTGTGAATCACTTCCCCCGATCAAACCCTTTCCCGGGAAGTATTCGGAAAGGCGTTGCATAATGAGGTTATGTCCTTCGTCAATTGCCCCATTGAGTCCTTCTAATAAATCAAAAGAAGAAATCATCTTTTCAAGAAAAGCTCTTCCCCTTGCTGTTGGCGGGAAACAATGAAAAAGATGGTTCAGCGCATGGATGATTTTTTGGGACTTTAAATAGGAAACCGTTTCGTCAAAATTACTTTTCAGATAACTAATTTCGCGGTGCTGCGCTTCCGTTATGTCGTAAACCGCCACATGCACGCTTTTCTGAAATTCCGGAACCTGCACCGTGACTTCCTCTCCGATAAAAAAATCATTTACACCAGGGTTTTTTCCCAGAAAAGAGAGACAACCATCGATGCTGTCATGATCCGTGATGGTGACGAGATCCATTCCTCTCTTTTTTGCCAGGTCGTAGAGCTGCTGGGGAGTGCTGTAGGAATCCATTGGTTCAAACGCCTTCATATGGCCGGTCTTGCCACTGTGAAACGTGTGACAGTGAAGGTCCGCTTTCAGGTAACCCTCAGGTATTTCTACAAGTTTAGTAGGCATTTTATGTATCCTAAGTTAATCGTGAATCTTGATCGTAATCTTAATCGTGATCGTATCGTTAATCATGATCGTTAATCGAAATTCGATTAAGGTTAAATGATTACGATCACGATCACGATCATGATCCACGATTATTAGGAGAAATTTGGATAGAATAGGTATGTTAACAATTTTTTTGAAGTCCGCAAACAGGGGGTCCAATATGAACTATATGAGATTGCTGGTCCAAATAATGGCCAGCCTGGGTGTGATTTCGTTCGTTATGGGCAGCTATATGAAGATTGCGAACGTGAAACACTTGTTCAATGTTCCGCCGGCTGGATGGTGGAGAGCTTCTGTCGCATTTTTGGCGATCGGAATCCTCTACGTTTTAATCGATATCCGGGACATCCTTCGCAAGTCCGGCCAGTGACAGGAGACTTAGTGTCCCTTCCCATAAATATGATGACATATGCTGCTGGCTCGCAGGCTTGATTGCAAGGCGCGAGCGAGGCGCATACCTGCTGTGGTATGTAACGAGCGAGCAACGAAGCCAGCAAGTCTGCGAGCCGCAGCCCAGAGAAGCTGTGAAAAAATCGGCAGAAGCTTGTCTGGATTTTGTAGCGCCGGCATCTTGGCGGCTTTTTTGAGCTCGAGCTCGGCCAGCTGGAAGCTGGAGACTGTCCGAAAACTCCGGCGGTCCGCGAAACGTAGCGAAAATCGGAGGGGTTCAACCCCT
>JAKEFK010000069.1 GCA_022616075.1 bacterium | reverse complement strand
TTCCTCAAAAAGCTGCTTTTTCGGGCAGCACTTCGGGCGGAACCACCCTGGAGGATCAAGAAGAATGGGGAAATCCGCCACCAGTCTTACTGAGTTCAAAGTATGCTTTTCAGCCCCTTTGTATCTGAGAATCATGCTGAGAATTTAGTTGTTTTTTAAGGAGGTACCATCCTAAATGTTAGAAACACCCAACACGCCAGGACACTCCGTCAAAGGAGGTGAAAGAAGGAGTGAATCGGCCAAAACAAACCTAGAAGATTTATCAAACAATCAATATGAAAAACTCCTTCAGGAGTATGAAAGCAAATATCAAAATCTCGTAGAAGGCCAGATCATTAAAGGCCGCGTTCTAAAAATCACAGAGGGAGAAGTTTTCGTCGACGTAGGGCACAAATCGGAAGGAATTGTGCCAATCCGTGAAGTCCTGGGAACGGATGGCAAAGTTACCGTAAAGCCCGGTGATGAAATCTCTGTTTTGATGGAACAGAATGAAGAAGTCGATGGATATTTGTTGCTTTCGCGCGAGAAAGCGGAACGCATTCGTGTATGGGATCTTGTCGAAAGCGCGTATCGCGACGATCGTGTCCTCACGGGTCGCGTTGTTGAAAAGGTCAAAGGTGGCCTCTCCGTAGATATCGGAGTTCGTGCATTTTTACCCGGCTCGCAGGTAGACATCAAGCCGATTCGCAATCTTGATCATTTCGTAAACCAGCAGATTCGGGTCCGCATTTTGAAGCTGGATCAAAAGAAAGGAAACATCGTTCTTTCGCGCAAAGCTGTCGTGGAAGAGGAACTGGATACGGTTCGCAAAGACGTTCATGAATCGCTGGAAAGCCACAGGCCTGTGAAAGGCACGGTCAAAAACATCACTGAGTACGGTGCGTTTGTAGACCTGGGAGGCATTGATGGCCTGATTCACATCACGGATATGTCCTGGGGGCGTGTCAATCATCCTTCCGAAATATTCAATGTGGGCGATCAAATCGATGTGGTTGTTCTTAACTACGACCCGGAAAACAACAAAGTATCGCTCGGCTACAAACAACTGCAACCGGATCCCTGGCATGCAGTGATTGAAAAATATCCGGTAGGAGCCCGAGTTAAAGGAAAAGTGATTAATCTTGCCGATTATGGCGCTTTTGTGGAGCTGGAAAAAGGTGTCGAAGGTCTCATTCACATTTCGGAAATGTCCTGGAATGAGAAGATCAAACATCCTTCCAAAATACTTTCCATTGGAAATTTGGTGGAAGCTGTTGTACTGAGCATCGATGCATCCAACAAACGAATTTCACTTGGATTGAAGCAAACGGAGCAGAATCCATGGGAAGTCTTAAAGGAAAAATATCCGGCGGGAAGCGCAATCACAGGACGCGTGAAAAACATTACGGATTTCGGCGTGTTTGTGGAAGTCGAAGATGGAGTTCATGGATTGATTCACATCAGCGATCTGAGCTGGAGCAAACGCGCAAAGAATCCGAGTGAGTATGTACGCAAAGGAGATCGAATTTCCGCAAAAGTGCTGGAAATTGATCCGATAAAGCAGCGTTTATCGCTCGGATTGAAACAAATGCAGCCCGACATCTGGTCCGAGTTTTTCCGCAAATACAAAGTCGGTGACAATGTGGAAGGGCGCATCGTCAATTTGACGAACTACGGAGCATTCGTGGAGTTGGAAGACGGCATCGAAGGACTTGTTCATGTTTCGGAAATGGGTATGGAAAGGGTCGAAAATCCTCAAGAGCATTTTCAGTTGGGAGATATTGTAAAAGCTAAGATCATCAAGATGGATCAAGGCGAAAAGAAAATCGGTTTGAGCATCAAAGAAGTGCAGATGGAAGAGGAACGAAAGATGATCGAAAGTTACAAATCCAGCGATAAAGTTACATTATTGGATCTTGCGGGTGGAGAACTTATCAAACCGCTTGATAAGGATAATTAACGAAAGAGGGGCGCCGTGGAAACTACGAAGTTGATGACCAAAGCGGACTTGATCTCGGAAGTTTCTAGAATCGCCGAATTATCCAAGAAAGACGCGGAAAATATTGTGAACGTTTTTCTGGATCGTATCGTAGATGCGCTCAAAGATGGCGAAAAAATTGAGTTGCGGGGGTTCGGTTCTTTCAAGCTGCGCCGCCGCAACAGCCGGATCGGCCGCAATCCCAGGACCAGCGAAGCTGTTCAGGTTCCTGCAAAGAAAGTTCCTTATTTTAAACCGGGAAAGGATCTGAAAAAGCTCATTAATAAAGCAAACGTTTAAACAATGTACCGCGGGCGTCCCGCCCGCGTCCGGAGCCGGCCGGAGGCCGGCGGTACAAATGAATTCTATTCTATCTCCCTGGAGATTTGACTACGTGACTGGTGCCACTCAAAAAGGCGGCTGTGTATTCTGTCTTGCGATTGAAAATACGGATCATCCGGATTCACTGATCATTCATCAGGCTAAACATAATTTCGTACTCCTGAACCGTTATCCCTACAATAACGGACACATGATGATTGCGCCTTACAAGCATCTTTCGAATCCGGTGGAAGTAGAACCTGAAATTCTGGAAGAGATGATGGGTTTGTTTCAACGCGGTATTCAAGCGCTTCGTGCGGTGTACAGACCGGACGGTTTCAATATGGGAATGAACCTGGGAAAGTGCGCCGGCGCCGGCATAGAGGAGCATTATCATTTGCATCTCGTCCCTCGCTGGAATGGTGACACCAGTTTTATGTCTACTCTGGCTGAAACCCGCGTAATCCCCGAGGACTTCTCCATCACTCTCACCAAATTGCGACCACTTTTTTAACGCAAAGACACAAAGTCGCTAAGACAAATATTCTCTTTGCGTCTTGGCGTCTTTGCGTTAAATTCTAAACATGGATTTTGATTTCAACGAAGAAGAGCAGATGCTTCAGCAGCTTGTGCGGGATTTTGCTGAAAATGAAGTGAGGCCGCTGGCTGCTGAGATTGATCGCACGGGACGGTTCCCGTCCGAAACAATTCGCAAAGCGGCGGAGCTTGGTTTAACCGGTATCAGCATCCCGGACGAATATGGCGGCGCCGGGCTCGGGAGTCTCGCAACAGTCATCGCGATCGAAGAAATTTCGAGATGTTGCGCAGCAACCGGCGTGATTCTCTCTGTGAATAACAGTCTTGTGTGCGATCCGCTACTAAAGTTTGGCAATGAGGAACAAAAGGAGCGGATTCTAAAACCTCTGGCATCAGGTGAAAAACTTGGCTGCTTCGCATTAACAGAACCACAAGCAGGAAGCGATGCGTCCAACTTGCGGACTACGGCCGTGCGGGATGGCGATGACTATATCGTCAACGGCCAAAAGGTGTGGATCACGAACGCGCCGAATGCAGATTGGGCCCTTGTTTTTTGCCTGACCGAACGAACGGACAAGCATCATGGCATTACCGCGTTGATGATCCGCAAAGAGACTCCTGGTTTTTCAGTTGGAAAGCATGAAGAGAAGCTGGGTATTCGCGCGGCAGTATCGGCCGCTTTGCATCTGGAAAACTGCCGGGTGCCGGCGGCTAACAGGCTGGGTCAGGAAGGGGATGGTTTTAAGATTGCGCTGTCCACGCTGGATGGTGGCAGGATCGGGATTGCCGCGCAGGCAGTGGGTATTGCACAGGGCGCTTACGAAGCGGCACTCAATTATGCGAAGCAACGGACCGCTTTTGGGAATCCTGTGGCATCCTTTCAGGCGATTCAATTCATGCTTTCAGATATGGCAACGGAAATCGAAGCGGCACGACTTCTTGCGTACAGAGCGGCTCTCGCGAAGGACTCAGGAAAGCGTTTCAGTAAAGAAGCATCAATGGCAAAGCTGTTTGCATCCGAAACGGCCATGAAACACACGATTAAAGCCGTGCAAATCCACGGCGGTTACGGTTACAGTACTGAATTTCCGGTGGAGCGCGCGATGCGCGATGCAAAAATCACCGAAATCTACGAAGGCACCTCAGAAATCCAGCGGCTCGTCATCGCCCACTCCATCCTCTCATAATCTTTTAACGCAGGGACGCAGAATCGCAGAGAGAAAAGAATTTTATTCCCTGCGCCCCTTCGTCTCTGCGTTGATGAGCTTTTCTTCGACAAGGCGCACAAGCGTATTGACGGTGATGTAGGAATATACATCGCGCATCATGACTTCCGTCGCGTCCTTTAGCTCGGGCAGCCATTCGCTTAGCTTCTCGATCGACTCCGCTGAGAGATGCCCATTTTGCGTGGTTTGTGCTTGTGAAAAATCGGCTCGCACCAGTAGATCCAGTTTGGGATCCCGCAAACGTGTGCTGAATCGTTTTTCCAGACTGAAGATCATGTCCAGAAAATCCAGGGAATCCGCTCCCAGATCGTCAATTAACCGGGATTCGGGCCGGATCTCCTGTTTGCTGATTGCAAGACTTTCAGCAATGCAATCCTGTACGGCTGTAAAAATCTCTTGTCTATCCATTTAATTATGATTAAAGATTACGATCATGATCACGATTACGATCCAGGATTATTTACCCAGCGAAGGACGGCTTTTGCTTGTTTACGTGTTGTGACAACCGGTTCTTCTGCGGAATAGCCTACTGCGATCAGCGCAGCAAGATCCCAGGAAGCCGGAATCGTAAGAATTTCTTTCAGCTGTTCTGCCGCGACCAGCGGCCCGGTCATGCAGGAAGTACCCAGGCCGCAGGAATGGGCGTACAGCATCAGATTCTGTATCGCCAGAGAAGTGGACGTCAAACCCGAGTAGTATTCCATCCTTCTAATAGTTTCGAATGAATCCTTTGGCAGATCGTTCCTGATGAGATTGGACAGGACAGCAATTTCACGAAAGGCGGCCGCAATGACAACGGGAGCGCCCTGAAAACGCACAAAGTAATCTCCATAAGCGCGAAAGGCATCCATGTATTGCGGTTCGATATGCGCCACGATCTGATCGATCGATCGCGAGACCGCCTGTGCCATTTTTTCGATCGTGTTCCTATCGTCCGTAACAAAGAATCGCCAGGGCTGTTTATTGCTTGCGGAGGGAGCAGTGATCGCCATGTCGATAAGCTCCCGGATTCGTTCGCGTCCTGGATGTTCGGACTGAAAGGACCGCACCGAGCGGCGGGAGATCATTGTCTCACGCAACGTCATAACGAGAAACCACCATCTGCTGTAAACAATCCGCCGGTCAAAAAGGAAGCGCGATCGGAAAGCAAGAACACGACAAGTTCGGCAATCTCGGCTGCTGTGCCGAAACGCCGCAACGGAATCTGCCGTCTGATCTCCTCGCCCGCGAATTCCTGCGTCTGGCGAAACATTTCCGTATCGACCGGTCCAGGGTCGACACAGTTCACTCTCACTCCCTTACGCCCATACTCCAGTGCCAGCGCTCTGGTAAGGGCTGCCAGGGCTCCCTTTGTTGCAGCATACACCGATTGACCGGATCCAACGCGGGAATTCGTCACCGATCCGACATTGACAATCGAGCCGCATTTCCGTTCCATCATGTGTGGAATGATGTAGCGGCAACAGTAGATGGCTCCAACAAGATTCGTTTGAATTTGCTGATCGATCATCAAATCCGTTTGTGAAAGGAGTAGCCCTTGTAAGTTGATTCCGGCATTGTTGACCCAGCCTTCAATCGCTAAGCCATGTTCCAGTAATCCATCGCACGCGTGAGCGATGGAGTCAGAGCTTCTTACGTCAAAAGGCAAGAGAAAAGCCGAATCAGGACGGACCCGATTCAGTTCGTCACAAAATGCATGGGCGCTTTCTTCATTTTGTAAGTAATTGATTCCTGCCGTGCCGCCTTCCCGCACGCATGCTGCCGCAATTGCTTTTCCAATTCCTCTGGATGCGCCCGTAACGATGATCGTCTTGCCGGTTAGCATGAGGTTACATTGAGACCGTGATGTGTCTTCATTCTATTACATTTCGGAGAACCAAGGACGCGTTTTGGCCGCCAAACGCAAAAGAATTCTTCAAGAAATACGTCACATCTGCTCTTCTTGCTCCTTCCCGAACGTAATCCAGGTCGCAGGCTGGATCAGGGGTTTCAAGATTGATGGTGGGATGGATGAAGTTTCTTTGCGCGCAAAGTATTGCAGCTGCGATTTCCATTGCGCCGGCAGCGGAGATCAAATGCCCGATCATCGACTTTGTTGAGCTAACAGGTATCGATTCGGCTCGCTTCGCGAACACGCGATGGATCGCTTTCGTTTCTACAACGTCATTTTTCGGCGTGGAGGTTCCGTGCGCATTAATGTATGTGATTTCCGCGGGCGCAACACCCGCATCCAACAACGCGCGTTGTATAGCAACCATCGCTCCTTCTCCTTCCGGATGGGGTTCACTGATTCCGTGAACGTCAAACGAAGTTCCATATCCAACCACTTCCGCGTAGATTCGGGCCCCTCTTTCTACAGCTTCACTCCATTGTTCCAACACCAGCATGGCCGCGCCTTCT
>JAKEFK010000068.1 GCA_022616075.1 bacterium | reverse complement strand
GCGGGAACGGATCAGCATAGAAGGCTCAGATTCAAAATTTTCAGAGAGTAATTCCTGAGATTTAACAGGTGGCACATCGATTTGAATATCGAATCGATCCAGCAGCGGACCGGAGATCCTGCTGAGATAACGTTTCAGTTGTTGCGTTGAGCATTTGCAGGGGTGATCCGCCGACCCGTAGAATCCACAAGCGCAAGGATTCATTGCAGCAATCAACATGAAACGGCAAGGATATTCCAATGACCCGCTCGCGCGCGAAATGCGGATCGATCCATTTTCAAGTGGTTGCCGAAGCACTTCCAGTATGCTCTTGCCAAATTCTGGCAGCTCATCCAGGAAAAGAACGCCGTTATGAGCAAGTGAAACTTCACCAGGACGCGGATTCGAACCCCCACCGGCTAAACCTGCGTTACTGATCGTGTGATGAGGCGCGCGGAAAGGGCGTAGTCGTAAGAGTCCTTGTTCGCCAAGAATTCCGGCGATCGAATGGATCTTGCTGCTTTCGATGGATTCCTCCAGGGTCAATGCCGGCAGGATCGTGGGAATTCGATTCGCCAACAATGTTTTTCCGGATCCGGGTGGACCAATCATCAAAACGTTGTGACCACCTGCCGCTGCCACTTCCAACGCTCGTTTCGCATGGTACTGTCCTTTCACTTCCGCAAAATCTACCGGATAACGGTGATCCTCGCTTCGAGCATCAAATGGCACCGAGCTATACTTCGGAACTCCATTTCCTTTTGTGAGCAGTTCAACAGCATCCACGAGAGTGTCCATCGGATACACTTGGACTCCTTCGATCATGGCAGCTTCCGGCGCATTCTCTCTGGGGATCAGCAAATCACGAATTCTCAATTTGCGCGCGAGAATTGCCATCGCAAGAATTCCATGTAGCGCTCTGACCTTTCCTTCCAGCGATAGTTCGCCAAGAATCAAGCAATGTTCAAAGTTCTGCACAGGGATCTGTCCGGATGCAGCCAGGATTCCAATGGCAATAGGCAAATCAAAATAAGGACCTTCTTTGCGAAGATTGCCTGGACCTAAATTCACTGTGATCGTTTGATTCGGAATGTAGTAGCCACAGTTTCCCATCGCAACACGGACCCGTTGCTGACTCTCCTTCACTGCTACATCCGGCAGGCCGACCGTAAACCATTTCGATTCTACTCCCGTGCGGCGCAAAGCGACTTCCACATCCACCCGGTGCGCATCCACCCCATCAATGCAACTGGAAATCATCTTCGCGAGCATACAAAACCTCCTTTAATCGTGGATCGTGATCGTAATCGTAATCGTGATCGCAATCACAATCGCAATTCGTTAATCATCCTTCGAAAATGTCCTAATCAACCCCACCAACATCGAAACGATTGTATGAAGCAGGTTCTTTCCATATTTAATTTCCGATCCTTCTACGCATTTTTTAGCTACAACAACATCCAAACCCGCAGCACATTCCAAAGCTGAGCTTCGAGCAATGTCCAGATAACGACATCGATCCTTTTTCGAGAATTTTCCGTTACCCTCCGCGATGTTGAGTGGGATACTCGTGGAAGCTCGATCGAGTTGATCATGAACACTGAATTTCTTAGGTACTTTCTCAAGTAACGCATCGCACCACGAAACAAATTCGATTGCATACCGATAGGCTCGTAGATTTTCATGATTGAAATGACTTGTTTGTGCGGTATCGTTGTCTGGTTGCGCCATGTTTGCTACGATTTACGAAACGATTACGATCACGATTACGATCACGATCCACGATTAAAATAAAAAAAGCGGGTGCGCGCTCCGAAGAGCACGACCCGCCTAAAGTTCGATTATTGATTGCTTAATCTAGATTGTCAATTCTGACCAAAAAAATAGGATTGTTCGCTGTTGACGTCTCCTCCGGTAATTACTGAGCATTCTGCGCAGCTTTTTCCAAGCTTTCCAGTGGTTAAACCCTTTCTGAGCTCTCGATATCGAACCGATTCCCAGATTTCCAGGAATGAGCTTTTTGTCAGATCCCCCAAAGGCTCTTCTTTCCACACACAACAGGGATAGACCATTCCCTGCCAATCAATATAAAGTTTGCGCCAGGGATCAGTACAAAGCTGCATTCCATCATTTAGAATTGGATGCGTTTTACGTTCGTAATCGTATTGATCTTCTTGCGTGAAAATCTTGCCATCCAGAACCGATTTCTTTCTTGTATGTTCATCGCCAATATCAAATAGGGGCGGGTGATAAAATCTGATTCCGTGCTGGCTGGCCCGCTCTTTCGCCTCGCTGATGTATTGATTCGAACGCTCTTTGTCGAAGACCAGTGCTTCCTCTTTTATTCCACCAACAAAGATGACCATATGTTGGGACTGCACTTCTTCCACTCCCAGTTTAGCGGCAAGATCTATAAAAGCAGGAAGCTCGTGAATGTTGTTTTTCATGAGCACATAGTTGAAGCGCAGCAGTGGAGTGCGACTTTTCTTCTTCTTTTTATATTCACTCAGGTAGGTAATATTCTTAATCACCTTGTCGAAATCGCTGCCGATGCGGATTTTGTTATAAACGGGAGCGCTGGCGCCATCTATGGAGAACTCCACCCTGGTTACGCCGTTATCGACGATCTTTTCGGCGCGGCTGGCGTTGAGATGAAAGCCGGCTGATATGAATGATATCTCCCGAACATTGTAACTGCGTGTAATATCAACGGCGTCAAAGAGGTTTTTCGTCATGAGAGGCTCACCGGCGCTCGAAAGCATCACAGAGCGCGCATGAGGAAACACTTCAGCCGAAATCCGCTTGAATAATTCAAAATTCATATCCCGTTGTTCTTCAAACGTCTCGAAGTAGGTCTTGCGACACTGAATACACTTCAGCGGACACTTGTTGGTTATATCCATCGTTATGTCAATTGCCGGAATCCGCGCAGCGAAAAGTGAAGCAGAGTGTGCAGTTACTAGAATTGGAGTCTCGAAAACGAAACGACCAATTTCTGTGAACCAATAACAGTTTTCCCTGACGAGATCGACCTGTAGAGTATACTTTCCAGGTTTTCGTGGAACTTCCAGGGTCAGATCCATCTCACAACTTGAACCGGGCCCTAAATCACTTGTCAGAACCGCTTGCACTTGCTCATATGTCTCACCATTCGGACCTACAACGATAGCTGCTGCGGAGAATGACGGAGTTTTGCTTCCTGTAGCGTTCCAAACAATACGGCTTCGATTAGTGATTTTGAACCGCGCTTTATACATACAGGCCGCAACCACTTCTTTCGGCACGTCGATGCCATGCACTTCTGCATTCATTCTCTGTGAATAAGAGAGCAAACGATAGAAACGCCTCCTTACAAAGATCTGCGTTCTATAAAGAATGGCTTTAAAACCACCAGTTTTGAAAGTGGTCGTGACTCGTCTCAGTAGCGATTGTTTCACCATGTCTCCAATGTTCTCGATTCTAACATATATATAAGAAAGGCGGGTGTTCGCGCATCTGAGGCAACGAACAACCCGCCTAAAGATTACTTGGTATAGATTGTCAAACGATCGCCGGGATAAATTCCACTTCTAGCTTTCTTATTCCAGCGAACGAGATCTTCCACATTCGTATTGTAGCTGCTGGCAATTTTGTAAAGCGTGTCCCCTTTTTTTACCTTGTAAGTGATTCTTTTGCTGTTCCGTGAGGATGACTTTGAAGCGGTTTTAATCCCATGAACAACCAGAGACTCTCCCGTATGGAGCACGTGCTTTGAAGAGATGTTATTCCAGGCGGACAACTGCTGAACTGTTATCCCGTGTTTACTGGCAATCTTGAAAAGCGTATCCCCCTTTCGCACCCGGTAATACTTTTGTTGTCCGTAGGATGAATAGCTTTTCTTTGGTTCGTATCTGACAGGATTGGAACGTCCGATCGGAATTACAAGTTTCTGGCCGGCTGTGATGTCGTATCCGGCGGAAAAGGAATTGACTGAAGCGATGGAGCTTTCAGAGGTGCGATAGATGGCTGCAATAGAACCGATGGTTTCGCCGGGCCGCACTTCATGTTTTCGCCAGGTCACTCTTTTTTCCGTAGGAATCGCTGCGATTTCCGTCAGGTAAGTGTCTTTTTTGTCCTTGGGTACGCGCAAAACGTAGTTCATATTCGAAGGTGTGGTTAACCTTGTCAGCTCCGGATTGAGCATATAGATTTCTTCGAGACTGACTCCCGAACATTCGGCAACGAGTCTCAGGTCAACCGTATAATCTACCGGGACAGTGTCAAATTCGAGAGGAAGTTCCAGTTGTTCATAAAATCCATACTTTTCCGGATCTTTTGCAATGATCATTGCGGCCAGAATTGCAGGCACATAGTTCTTGGTTTCCTGCCGGATGTATCGAGTTCTGGCAAGCTGCCAAAAATTTTGAGCGCCACTCTGTCTTAAGCCGTACGCGACCTTATTCTCACCCGCGTTGTAACCTGCAAGTGCGAGGTACCAATCGCCGAACATGCCATGCAGGTCCCGCAAGTATTCGGTGGCTGCGTAAGTCGATCGTTCGAAGTCAGATCTCTGATCGACCCACCAATCCATGCGAAGATCGTATCTTTTTGCGGTTCCCGAAATGAACTGCCAGAAGCCCTTGGCTCTGGCGCGCGAGTACGCATTCGATTTGAAAGAACTCTCAATCAATGCGGTGTAGACCAGATCCTCTGGCAAACCCTGTTCACGGAAAATCCGTTTCATCATGGGTAAATACCGGCCGGAACGAACCAAACCGCCAACAAATTCTTTCCTGCGGGAATTCTGAAAAATGCGTATGAAAGAGAGAACAGAATCGTTCACTTCCACAGGAATGTCATAGCCGACAGACTTTAGTTCCTTTTCGACTTCTTTTTTGGTTTCCTGATCAGGAGCAGGGAAGGTATCAATATTCTTCAGCTCGTCTATGAGCGCAGGCTCCAGCGGATGTTCGGTAAAACCATCTCCCGCTTTAAGGGCAGCAATCTCGTGCTGGAAAATCTTTTCCTGCAGTTCGTCAATTACTGCTTCAACGCGAGAATCAGGCGCGTGTTCGGACTGATACTTCATCAAAACATCCAGTGAGGCATCAAATTCCGCTTTGGCTTTCTCGAGATGCCCGAGATTCAACTCCCTTTCTCCAAGAAAAAAGTGGTGTCTTGCGGACGTGATCGCCGCTTCAACCGGAGTTGCATTCGGTTTCGAGACTACCGTACCGGTATTTTGGGCAGGCTTGCTCAAAACGACTGTCTTTCTTGATGAACCACATCCCCACAGCCCGACGAGGCAAATAAGACACGTAAGGCTGAACAGGTAAAGTTTTTTCATCGACAAATCCTCATCATCACTTATCCGGTCAAACCGAATAGGCAAAGTTCTTCTAAATTTTCCGCATGATACTACGGGCGATTTACAAATTCAAGCCCCCATCGAAGTTTTTGACCAATTTTGTTCACTGCAAATGTTCGTAAGCCCTAGCAGCATTCCAAGTATATGGATCTCGCTGAATCTCGATGGATCTCTTGCAATCTCGCTTAATCTAACATATGAACAAGGAACCACAGATGAACACAGATCACCACAGATAGGAAAGTTTGACACTATAAAATGATTGCAGTAGGATTGCCTCTTTATTTTTTTGATCAGGAGGACTTGCAGATTGCGTTATCTCCGGTATTTTTTGTGTGCGATTATTCTTGTCAGTGTTTTTAGCTCCACGGCCTGCAAAAGTCAAAAGGCGACAGTAGTTCCAAAAGTCCAGATCAATAAAGGGTCGGCGGAAATGGGAACTCCCATCGAAGTTACCTATTCCTTTGCAACGAAACCTGAATTCGTCGCTTTATATAAGGACATGACGGTTTTTGTTCATTTTATCGATCCCAAAAGGATCAGGCGGTTCCAGGATGACCATCAGCCACCCAAACCAACAAGGGAGTGGCGTCCGAATGGGAATTACAACTGGACTCGTACCATTTTCATTCCTAAAAACATTCCGGCTGGGGAATACGCGGTGGTTGTCGGGATATATTCCCCATCCAAGGGAGAACGAATGACCCTTGAAGGGAAGCCTTATGGGAACCGTTCGTACGACATGGGGACGTTGCTGGTCGAAATTCCGCCGCAGGAACCGGCGATGCAGTATTCATCCGGTTGGTATGATCCGGAAACGGACCCCAATGATATCAGCACCAGCTGGAGATGGATGAAAAAGGAAGCGTCCGTTAAAGCGAGAAATCCGGGTGGTGATTCGTTGCTTTATCTGAAAATCGCCGGTGTTCCGGAGCGCTTTTCCGGTGTGCAAAAATTGAGTGTGCTTGTGGGTGAGCATGAAGTGGAGACGTTTACGATCGAAACGAATATGCCTGTCATCAAGAAGTACAACATCGATAAAAAGGTCCTAGGACCGGCCAAACAAGTCGAAATCAAGCTTGCGGTAAATGACACATTTACACCGGCGTTAGATAAAGTTTCGCGGGATACGCGTGAACTGGGAGTGAGAGTCTACCAGGTCTATCTTGGAAAAGCCATAGACTAGTGACTGGCCACTGGTCACTTCTTTAAAATTTCCAATTCGATTCTCAGAAGCACTCTCTTCGGATTTGATTTTCCTTCGAGGGTTACATTCAAGGCGTTCGAGAACCGTTTGTGGATGTTTCCTCCGGTCAGGTGAAAGTCAACAGCCAGATTTTGAATCACATCAATTTCCGATGGTTCCAGGCGAATTTTTAGTTTCTTCGTAACTTCGTTTGCGCTCTCTTCTTTCGAGCTCGTCACAAATTTGGGCGCGCCCCCGGTCAAAAGTGCAGCCAGTGGATCTTTTGCAGTTTTGAGCTTCTTGTCTTTTGCTTTGCCGGTATACATGTCCCGGAGCGCATCGAGTTTTGATGCAACATCTTTTGATTGAACCGATATTTTCTTCACATCCGGTTTTGGAGCCGCGGAAGCAACCTGAGAAAACTCCACTTTCTCTATGGCAATTTCGGCGGCTGTCGGCAAAGCAGGAGCTACAACAGCCGTAGAAGAGGCCGTTGCGACAGTTGGAGCCGGGGAAGCCGGCCCCGGCGCTTCCGGCTTACCTTGTGAAACCGGTTGCGAAGTGGAGATGGGTGAAGCCGGCATTGCTGCAGAAGGCTTTTCGGCAGGAGCAGGTGTTGGCATTCTTGGTTTTTCCGGCATTGGTTTTGTAGCAATTTCCGGTATCTTCATCTTGTCTTCGCCCAAGGCTCGTCTTCTCAGCATAATCAAAGTGGCTTTGGAAATACCTTTTAACGTCTCAAATACACCATTTCCCTGTAAGGCGGAAGCCTCGAAAAAAGGGAGTCCCTTGTCGTTCAAGTGCCTGTTCATATCTTCTACCGGCAGGATGTTCTTAAGGTCCCTCTTGTTGTACTGAAACACGAGTGGGATTTCATCAACATTTAAACCCAGTTCGGCGAGATTTGCTTTCAGATTGTTAAAGCTTTCCAGGTTTGCATCCAGCATCGGGCCCTGTGAATCAGCAACAAATACGATTCCATCAACGCCGCGTAGAACAAGTTTTCGAGTGCTGTTGTAAAACACCTGACCTGGCACTGTATAAAGTTGAAAACGGGTCTTAAAACCTGCGATGTTACCGACATCTAAAGGAAGCAAGTCGAAAAACAAAGTACGATCCGTTTCTGTTTCGAGACTTACCATTTCCCCGCGCGATTTGGAAGATGTTTTCTGATAAATATGCTGCAGATTTGTTGTTTTTCCGCACAGACCAGGGCCGTAGTACACGATTTTAGCGGCCATTTGCATGGTCGCGTAATTAAAGAAAACCATAGACCTCTCTATCAGTAATGAGTCATGAGTTATGAGTAATGAGCAGTGAGACAGATCGAGCAATACTCATTGCTCATGACTCATTACTTTTGCACTGATATTATACAATGACATGGAAATCACTGAAAAGACAGTCTCAACAAACAGAAAAGCCTATGCCGATTTTGACATCCTGGAGAAATATGAAGCCGGGATTCAGCTAACCGGATCGGAAGTCAAATCGGTTCGGGATGGGAAGGTTAACCTGAAAGATGCCTATGCGCTGGTGAAACAGGAGGAAGCGTGGCTTCATCATTGTCATATTTCTCCTTATGATTTCGCCAACCAGCTCAATCACGATCCGACGCGCTCGCGAAAGCTGCTTCTGCACAAGAGGGAAATCCATCGCTTGATGGGAAAAGTAAAGGAAAAGGGCTTGACCATTGTTCCACTCCGGGTTTACTTCAAGGGAAAGCACATTAAAGTAGAAATTGCGCTTGCGAAGGGTAAAAAGATCTGGGGTAAAAGAGAGGAAAAGCGGAAGAAGGCAGTAGACAAGGAAGTTCGCAGCGCCATAAAATACCGCAAGTAACAGGAGATCAGGAGATTCGAACGTGTTTATCTTCTTATCTCCTTAGTAAAACGGCTTGAAGTTCACACACCTGACTCTCATCATTCCTTTTCTGCTGTACACCAGTGCTGCTCTTATTCTGGACCCGGGAGAGCTCCTTCCTATGTATCCGGACGCGGATCTAACGCCGTACCTTGCTGCTGTAAGTCTGGCCAAGGACGGGGATCTTGCTTACACGAGGGAAGATTCGGACCGTTACATGCGGCAATACGATTGGAGACCATTTCCCTTCCGTATCCTTCAAAAGAAGATGATCAATTCTTCAGGCGAATACAAAGCCTACTTCGTATTTCATTATCCGGAATTGTTTCTGTTTCTTCTTGTTCCTTTTCTTGCGGTTCTGGGATTTAGGGGTTGGCTTGTTCTGCATGCATTGCTGATTCTGGGTATATATATCATGGGGTGGATTTATTACCGTGGAAAAAATACGGACGCTATTTCGCCGGCGCTGAACAGCGTTGTCTACTTTACTTTGATTCCGCTACCTGTACTTTTTCTGCTTCCTTCTCATCATCTTTTTTTGATTTCAATTTGCACCGCTTTCCTGTTTTTTGGACTGAAAGGTTGGCCTGTACTGAGCGCTGTTTTTCTTGCAATTGCATTCTCTTCTCAACCCTGGGCGGCGGTCTTCTGTCTATTCTTGCTTGGATACTGGCAATCGACCACGGCGAGTCGAACCCAGAATCCAATCTCCCGCTTTGTGATCGCCCTCGTTCTGGCATTGTTTGTGGTCTGGGGTCTGGAAAGATTGATATATCCGGTAGAAAATATTTCAGAACCTCGATGGGTGACAACGGGAACTCATTTGCCCCTTTCGAATATCTGGCAATCTCTGCCGAACGCTACACATTACGCCTGGTCTTCTCCGAGTCCCCAACGTTTGATCGATTTCCTTTTTGGCCGAAACTCCGGTTTTTTTGTATATGCGTTTGTGGCCGGAGCATTGTTACTCTCCTCCCTATGGTTGATTCGAGATTCCCTTGTTCGTGCAGGTTTGCTTTTTGTAATTCTTTACTTTGGCTTAATGTCGGTGATCGACCCATCCATCTGGAGCGCTGAATCCCTGGCGAATGATTTTTGGATTCTTCTTTGTCCGCTCCCTTATTTTCTTGTTCCTCTGATTCGCCCGAAGAATTTGTTCATCAGCATCGCGGTACCGGCAGCCTTTCTGATCGGACCGCTGCTCGCGAATCCATTGGGGGCAATCACGAATCGTTCCTACTACACATCTTCATTCCCATATAAATTCCTGCCTGTAGAAATTTCGCTGGCAGGACGCGCGGGAATCACGAAAGAACCGGCATATCAACAGCAATTCACCGGCGGAAAGATTTATTTCTTGAACGACAGTTTTTATAAGGAACATGCTTTTTTTTGGCTTCGCGGAGAATCCACTTTGGAATTCTTGCTGGAGCTGAAGAATCCCCAAACGGTTAAATTGGAATTGAGAAACGGAGTTGTAGAGAACAAGATCACCTTGAAGTTCAAGGATTCGCAAGAGGAGATCCGCTTGACGACTGTTGAAACTAAAATAATAGATATAAGCCGCCACCTGGGCGGTCAGATCCATTATGAAGGCCGCATCTACATCCACGGTAAGATTCACACCAATAGCGGTTATGTTCCCGGGTTATTGAGCCGCGACAATCCCGACTATCGCTTTTTGAGCTGTCAGGTTCACATCAACCCCCTGAACGTAGCGCGGACGTCTCGTCTGGGCAGCCGGGACGGCCGCGCTACTTTGTTGTATATTCATTAATGAACAACCTAATATAAGGAGACTTTTGAATGTTATTACGCAATCTATGTTCGTTTTTGATTATAGTTTTTGCCGCGGTTTCCTCATTTGCTCAAGCTCCCAATTTGATGGAGCCGGACAAGGAAGTTGCTGTGTTGCAAACGAGTATGGGTAAGATTGTTTTGGAATTCTTTCCAAGCGCCGCTCCCAAGCACGTCAAGAATTTCAAGCAACTCTCCAGGAGCGAGTTTTACAACGGCACAAAGTTTCATCGTGTTATCCCGGGTTTCATGATCCAGGGTGGAGATCCCAACAGCAAAGATGCTGATCGTTCCAACGATGGTACGGGAAACTCGGGCACAAAAGTCCCTGCCGAATTCAACTCCATTCCTCACAAACGTGGAATTCTCTCGATGGCCCGATCCAGCGATCCAAACAGCGCTTCGTGTCAATTCTTCATCGTGGTAAAAGACTCGAACTTTTTGGACAATCAATATTCCGTATTCGGACGCGTCATCGAAGGGATGGAAGTCGCCGACAAAATCGTGAATGTCAAACGGGATGATCGGGACAATCCGATCAATGCCGTTACGATTCAAAAAATTACCATTGAGTCAAGACCAGCCGCCAAATAAACAAAGCCATCCTCCGGAGGCGCCGGATGGGGCGCCTCCGTCTACTTCTTTAGAAGAAGTTCGGAAACGTTTAGAGTCTTTTGGGTATCTAAACAGCCGTATTGAACGCTTCTATTTGCAGAGTCTCTCCCGTACAGCATCCCAGTTTCTGAACCGTTTGTTCGTGAGCTTTCGCGTGGGGCTCCTGGCCGGCACCGTCGCAGCTGTCCTGATGACCGCCGGAACGCTCGTATTCAATACGGAACTGCTGAGACGAAAACTCGATATCCTTCTGCTTTTCATTTATTTCGAATCTTTTTTTGTCCTTTTGTTTACCGTTCTGGAATTTCTGCTCATTTTTCTGGTATCGGTCCTGCTTCGGATTTCCAGGGGACGGCGACTGGTTTTTGCAGGTCAGGCGGTCAGCTTTCTCATTGGATTGTCCTTCTTTGCGTATTTCTTTTACTGGGGAAGGACGCAGATTGAATACTTGAGGCTCTTTTCCAACGTTTCGATCGCAGCCATGTTTTTGATTGTTACACTTTCTTGCATTTTCGTGGCAAAGTGCGCATGGCTTGGTTTTCTTGTTGCGTTTCGCGAATCGGATCTCGGGCGCATCTTGCCAAATTGGCGAAGATTCAATCTGGAATTCTTATTGGGGTTGACAGCGATTTTGATTCTGTTGCCGTTTATTTTGAATCGCGGTGAATCAGGGGAAAAAGAGCATCCTCCCGTTGCCGTTTTTTCGACGAATGATCGATGGATCCTGCTGGCCATTGATGGCGTTTCACGCGAAACCCTGAATCACTTCGCAAAAACAGAAAACATACCTCATCTGAGAAGTTTGATGGCTCAAACTCCACCGGCAGATTTTCGAATTTTGGAGCGCTCGGCTCCTCCTGTGGTCTGGACCAGCATTGCCACCGGGGTTTCACCGGCTCAGCATGGAATTCGAACGCCTGAAGTCAAAAGGTGGCGCGGGCAAAGTTCCTGGATTCAGGAAACACCGCTGGAACTTGCTGTTCACTCCATCATGATCCATGCAGGTTTCGGGCAACGTCAGCCCGTTTCCGGTTATTTGCGGAAAGTGAAGACTTTTTGGGAGATACTTTCTGATAATGGCTTGCGCGCCGGTGTCGTTAATTGGTGGGGAAGCTGGCCGGCCCGAAATTTGCGGGGGTGGAACGTTTCGGAGCGGTATTACTACAAGCTTGCTTCCGGCGGTCAGTCGCAGGAGGAAACCTTTCCACGAAAATTGTTCCAGCAATACTCCTCCTTGTATAAAGGAGGGAGCAACAAAATCAGCGGACCCGATCTGGATCTTTTTTATCTGCGGCTATTCAACGAACAACTGAAAAAAGATCCTGTTCGTGTCGCCGCTCTTTATCTGCCCGGTTTTGATATTCTCAACTACGAGCACTATGAGGCAAGGAGAATCGATCCCTTCAGCTACACGGAAGCTTTCGTTCGTCATTTGAATTGGATCGACAACTGGCTTTTGCAGCTTCAATCGCAACATCCGGAATACCGGGTGATGATGATTTTCTATCAGGGTAGGGCTCTTCCGGGTCATCATAGCGCGATGTTGGTCACCGGCGCGCAACTTACAGCCAAAACGAGTTATTCCGAATACGATGTTACGCCAATGTTGCTGTACAGCTGTGGTCTCCCGCTTGCGCGCGACATGAAGACCGAACTGATCCGCTCTGTGATCGCTCGCGAGCGGCTGGAGAAGACGCCGGTGCGCTATGTTGCTGAATATACAGCTCCACGCGACCGTGTCGAATTTTCGCACGCAGATCAATTTAATGATCTTCTCGTCGAGCAGATGAAATCGCTCGGGTATTTGCAGTAGAAGCAAAGTGGTGCGGGCGTCTCGCCCGCAACAGTTGTTTGTTCAGCAATTGATTTTGTCTTTGCAGAACAAAATGTCCTCTCTAAAGCCATTCGTTGATGTCCACCCAAAATCCAGACCAAGCGACTTTTGCGTGACAAACCAAATTCCGCCTGCGAATGTTGTTGGTGTCGCTCTTCGCAGTCTAAAGCTCTCCTTTTGGTTAAAACCGGTGCACAGAGCGATCTGGACTGCGTTGTGAAATGGCTAGTAAACTTTGAATGGAGACATTTATTTATCGAGAATGTTGTCCGGTCATTCTTGCGCTTGTGTTCTGATCACTCAAACCCAAGTTGCATCAACTCTTCAATTTACCAGAATACAGACATTTGTGGAAGACTGCCCGAACTTGAATTCGCCTCCAAATGCATCCTCCCTCATCATCCGCCAACGAAACTGATAAGTGCCAGCAATCAATGGAGATGTTATCGCAAAATTAAAAGTTATCGTTTGGCCGGGAGGAACACAGCTTCCGGATGGCACACCGACTCCCGGTAACTGTACCCAACCACCGCCAGCTGAGCAAGGCGGATTGACAGTTGTTGGAAAATAAGTCAGAAAGTATGATGATCCATCCCGGCTAGGAGTTTGCCAAGTTGTTGTACCTGTATTTTTCATAGTTACTTTGACACCAGATACAGTTTGTCCCTTACCCATCGATGTTGGGATATTGCTTTGAGAGACAAAAGTCGACTTTTTAACATCATTTTGTAAAAGGCTTAGCCCGTCATTTTCTAATCTAGTCATTGAACAAGAGTTACATTCAGTCAAGTTATTTGGGTGAGGATCATTTTCCCCGAAGCTCATAAACAAAGAATGTTGAGGCCTACCAATTGCAGCTTTTGTGTTGGTTAGCAACGGAATCGCAGTATCATAGAATTCACAATCATTACCCATGCCACTAGCTCCGATAAATATCACACCAAATACAATTCCATTCGCCTGGCAATAATTATTCAATGTCTGGATCGCACTACGCAATGCAGCCGTATTCGACCCAACTTCGACCATATTCACGTCCAAATGGAAGAATGGCAAGACAACACCATGATTTTTAAGAACATCCATCCAAGTCATAAGTTCAGTAGCGGGAATCCGCGGGTGGGGTTCAGTTAAACCTATTTTTACCGATGGAAACTCTGAATGTACATTATCTATAAAATTCTTAACAACCTCCGCTGCTGGATCCATGGATGTGTAACAGGGAGGGTTGCCAATTCTGTTAGCCTTGAGCCAGGGTTCATCTAGGTCGACGTATGTTACTGTACCACCGGACGTTCCACTTTGTATATTTCTAATAGCAGTTCTGGCATTCGCAGCGTTCGCTGTAGCCGTGCAATCTGGGTCTACTGGACCACCGACGATTGCCGATGACGCTATGGCAATTTTAATTCCTTTATTCTGCAGCCAACAAAAAGCTTTCTTCGCTCGAAAGTTTTGCAATGTGTTCGAATTGCAGCAAGCGTTTAGATTGTCGACAGTCTCGCGAAAAAAAAGGAAGACGTTTGTCTGGTTGCGGGCTCCTATCCAACCATCAGGACTTGGGTTTGACGTTGCAGAACATGAGCCACTAAACATATTAAGTAGATCGGTGCTGCGGCGGTTCGGGGCGATCCAGTTTCGATCATCAGCTACTGTTTCTATAGCGACTTGCGCACAAATATAACCAGAGAACCATGAACATACAAATATGACCAATAAGACTCTCTTGAACATTTATCCTCCAATCTTATATAAATGCTATCACAAAATAAGCGACCCGATTCACTTGGACGGTGCTATTTAAGCTCGCGTAAGTTCCAAGAGTATGCTAAAAATATTAGCCTATTATTTCTTTAATTCGGTCTGCAAGATGAAAGAATTTCGAAGGAATGTCATGAGGAGGATATGAAAGAGGATGATAAATTAGAAGTAGGTCGTTCATTGCACATCGTGTTCGTTGAATGCGAACCTAAAGTGCAAATAATGTGAAGTAGCGTGTTCAGAAAAATTCTTGGTCGTTTGCGTTTTCACTTTTCCTTTCAGTCTGTTTTTTTGCAAATCTGCTAGCTTGGTTTTGAAAAAATACGACTGATTCAGATACACCGCGTGGGGCGGTCCCACGTTGATTTTTCTGCAGATAAAATTAGGGCAGGCTTTTTTATGACAGACGCTAAGAAGCTAACGGCAAAGCTCCTTATCTTTCTCATTTTTATCGTAATTTTGGCATTCCTACTTTGTGTAATCATCCCTGGAAATCCTTTTTTCTTTACATCGCGAACATTGCTCTATTTTTCATTGGGTCTGGTTTTGTTTAAAGGGTTTTGGGATTGGCGTACGCACAACCACTCTAGATTTCTGGAAATTTTACCGTTTTTAATCCTGTTTCTTTTTGCATCCTTGCGAGTATCCCGGTTTCAGGAATATCGATTTGGTGTGGATGATGCCTACTACTATTCCTATGTTAGCTCGATCTTTATTGATGGTGATTTGGAACTATCCAATCAGTACAAACTCTCAAAACTGGAAAAACATCTTGATGAGAAAGTGTTGCTGGCCAAAACTCCGGCCGGTTATTCTGCGAATATCTATCCGGCAGGTTTATCGTTTTACTGGTCCCCATTCTTTCTGTCCGGTCATTTGCTGGCGAAGCTTTTTGATTTTCCGTTGAATGGCTACAGCCGACCTTATACTCACGCGATCCTTGTTGGAAATCTGTTTTACGTTTGCGGGGGACTCTATATTACGTATCTGTTTTGTAACAGTTTTTTTTTAAAATTGATCTCTCTCATTTCTACCGCTGCGATCTCGTTCACGACTCCTTATCTCCGATTTTACTTCCATTCCCTGTTTCTCCTATCCGAATCTCTTGCCTTTGCGCTCACGGCATTGTTTCTATTCCTCGTTCTTAAAAACAAAGACAAGCATCTCCCGTATCGGTGGTTTGCAATAGGAATATTTTTTGGGACTTTAACCATGGTGCGATTGCAGAACGCAATTCTGGTCATAGTTCCGCTTGCTTTACTTTATTTTTCGATTTCCCCCGAAAAGAGGACGCAACAGTTTTTGCGTTTAACTACAATGTTTGCAACCGGCAGTGTAATTGGTTTTTTACCGCAATTGATTGTGTGGCGTGTTATTAATGGTGATTGGTTTTTCAGTGGTGGAGGTAGTTTTCTTCCTTATTGGAAGTCGCCTTTCATTTTGGAAACGCTGTTTTCGGCGCGCAATAGTTTGTTTCCCTGGTCTCCGGTTACGGTGCTCTCCGTAATCGGTCTAATCTTGCTTACCCAACAAGATCGGCTATGGGGAAGGACTCTGCTGACGCTCCTGATTGTGACGATTTGGATGAACTCTGCACATTATGACTGGTGGGGCGCGGCTTCCATTGGCGCACGGCGATTTGTTCCGATCTGTTCCATTTTTACTCTGGGTATCGCGGCGTTACTGATCTCATTGACCAAGTTGGGGAAAATCATTCTAGTTTTCTGTTTGGTTGCGCTTATTTTTCTAAACTCATTTTTGGTTTTCGCTATTGTAAGAGGCTTGGACCCTGAACATGCGGTTCGTTTTTCGGACGTACTGAAGGGACCTTATTCCGTCTTTCAACCTGTCGTATATGCTCTTCAATTTCCAATTCAGGCTGCTTATAGGATCCGTTACGGTACACCGCTGTACGGCCCTTTAACGGAATTTTTTATCGGAGAAGATATCTTTTATTTTCAAAAACGCGCCGGTGGACAGATTTTAAGCGCTGAAAGCCCAATTTTCGGTGAAGGATGGATTTTTGAAAATGGCAAAAGACAAACGCGAGGGCCTACTAGTGTCTTGTATGTTCCCTTGTTCATCAAAAATCCACCGAGAATTGTCATCGAATTGCATTTGCTTCCAGAAAATTCTGAGAATGACGTTCGGATCGACTTTCATTGGAACGGCAAACTTTTACGTTCGCGAAAAATTTCGACTGAGGGAAGACAATTGGAGCTTGCCATTCGGTCACGTGACTGTCGCACAGAAGTAAATGAACTTAGGATGCGTATTTATGATCCGAAATCAGAAGATACAATCCCCACAGTTACACTACAGCAGATTCATTTTCAAGCTCCCTTGGATATCCTTTGACTTGGTAGGTAAAGCAGATGAAATCGCTCGGATATTTGCAGTAGGAAAGTTTTTGGCGGCATTCCGTAACAAAATGCAAAGGAGCAAAATTATGAAAATCGTTAGAGCTTTTATCATATTGTCTATCGCATTGTTGTTCATGGGTGATTCTTTCGCGCAACCAAAATATGCAAAAGCCACTTTTGCCGGTGGTTGTTTCTGGTGCATGGAGCCTCCTTTCGACAAGCTTCCCGGAGTTGTTTCTACGACATCGGGATATGCCGGCGGGCAAAAAATGAACCCGACTTATGAAGAAGTTTCTGCCGGCGTTACTGGGCATGCGGAAGTCGTACAGGTGCTTTATGATCCCTCCAAAGTCAGCTATGCGAAGTTGCTGGAAGTCTTCTGGCACAACATTGATCCTTTTGTGAAGAACAGGCAGTTTTGTGATACAGGAAGCCAGTACCGCACAGCCATCTTCTATCATGATGAGAATCAAAAGAAACTTGCTTTGGAATCGAAAACCGCGCTGGAAAAATCAGGAAAGCTTAAGGAACTGATCGTCACGGAAATCGTGCCTTTAAAGGATTTTTATCCCGCAGAAGAATACCATCAGGACTTCTACAAGAAGAGTTCCCTGCGCTATAACAGTTACCGCATCGGTTGTGGCCGCGACCGCCGGCTTGAAGAAATCTGGGGAAGGAGCGGTCATTGAAGTAGGGGCGACCCTCGTGGTCGCTCTGAGAGGGCAGGTACAAGACCTGCCCCTACGACAACGCCGCCGCACGTACAAGTGTTATAATTTTTGCGCGGGACGGGGGATGATTAATCTAGTCATTCGTCTACTCATAACCATGGCTGCGCTAAAGGGCGCGGACTTTTTCCTCGATAACTTTAACCTTCGTGGCGATTTTTTTTCCCTTTTCTGCTTCAGCATCGTTCTTGGATTGCTCAACTGGTTCGTTAAACCGATTCTGGTTTTCTTTTCCGTGCCGTTCATTGTGCTGACGATCGGCTTTTTTTACATCATCATTAATGCCCTTCTTTTGTACGTGACCTCTGTATTAATGCCAGGCGTGCTTTCTGCAACCACGTTTGGAATTTTTTGGGGAAGCGTTCTTGTATCGATCTTTCATTGGCTTTTGACGGCGCTCTTCCGAGTTCGGGAGAAAAAATAGTTTGAAAAACCGGGAATGGCTGCGTCTGGTTCTCATTGTATTGCTTCTATTTCTCCTTTCTCTTTACATACATTCTGCGTTCTGGCGGGCGATGGCGTTTGGATCGGTTGCGGCGCTTCTGGTTTTTTTTCACTTTCTGACACCTCTTCGTGTAAAGCCTTTTGAAGAATTAAAGGAGGATGTTGAAAAGATGTCGGAAGGGGATTTGCGCCTTTTTCGGTCCATTCCCTCAACTCAAGACGAACGGATGCACGATTTTTCTGTCTCGTTACTGGTTTTGAATGCTCATCTCCGCCAGATCGTGGACAAGATGAAAAATGTGGGCGGGAGTGTGGGTCACGCATCGGAGCAGGTTGTTGAACTTTCCCGAACGTTGCTCAAGAGCGGGCAACACCAGTCGCAGGCGGCAGAGACTGCATCCGAAGCGATGAGCGATATCAATCATGCAATCATCAGAATTGCTGAAGCGGCAGAGAGTTTGAACGCTCTCGGCATTACGGCATCCAGCGCCGCTTTGCAGCTTACCGCCAGCATAGAAGAGGTTACTCGCAACGCACTGCAGGTCGGTACCTATTCCAAAGACACTCAGTTGAGCATGCAGAGCATGGTTCACGGAATGCAGGAGATGGATCAGGCAAGTAATAAACTCATATCAGCATCGCACGATGCCGAGCTTTCGATGCAGAACATGCATTTCAGCATAAAGGAAGTCACCAAGAGGGCTGCTGAATCGCAGCAACTGGCCGAACGCGCTTCGGCCGCTGCGAAAACCGGCAGCGAGGTTGTGGATGATGTCGTTTTCGCTATGAAGAAGATTGCAGAGGCTTTTGAAAGCGCGGGAATCGTGATTGCTAATCTGGCGAAAAGCTCAGAACAGATCGGTGAAATTCTAAATGTGATTACGCAGGTAGCCGATCAAACGAATCTCCTTTCGCTCAATGCGGCGATTCTTTCCGCTCAGGCCGGAGTGCATGGCCGCGGCTTCGCAGTTGTATCGGATGAAATCCGCAAACTTTCCAACCGTACTTCCGCCTCCGTGCAAGAAATTGAAAAGTTAATCTCGCGCGTGCGAGTAGAAATGAAAGACGCCGTTCAAATGATGGAGGCAGGAAAGAGCCGGTTGAATGAAGGTCTGGAGCAGAGCGGAAAAGCTTCAGAAGCGCTTTCCGATATCCTGGAAACAACTTCCACGGCCCGCGAAAGAGTTGCGGCCATTGCGGAAGCATCGCTCGAACAGATCAAAGCTGAAACAGAAGTGCAACAGGCAACCGCCACGATCCAGGATCGCGTCGATCAAATCACAAGGATCATTCAGGAGCAAACGAAAGGAAGCCACGACGTGTATTCAAAGGCGGAGCAAACTCTTGGCCTTCTTCGAAACGTGGAAAAGGGAATGAAGGAACAAACGCACGGCGCGAAAGAAGTAAGCAACATTGTCGAACACCTTTCCGGAATCATTCAGGACATCCACAGAGCGACTTCAGAGCAGTCTGTCACAAGCTCTCAGGTGGTGCGGTCCGTGCACAGTCTCAAGAATGCGGTTCAGTCGAGCACCGTCACGATCCGGACTCTCAATGCAAGCGCGGTTTCGCTCGATCAGGAGTCATTCATTCTCAAAGATGAGTTGTCCAAGTTTCGTCTTCCTGAACCGAAGAAAGGAGGGGTGCTCGATTTATGCGTAACAACCGGGCTCTCTTCGCTCGATCCTGCTTATGGACGGTACGTCTATCTCGTGGATTGGATTTACAACATATATGAAGGCCTTGTGGAATTCGGAGAAGGAACCGATTTGCGCCCCTCCCTTGCGGAACGCTGGGAAGTCTCCGAAGATGCACTGACTTACATGTTCTGGCTGAAAAAAGGAGTGAGGTTCCACAACGGAAAGGAAATGCATGCAACGGACGTTCGCGATTCTTTCCTTAGAGTATTGCACCCCGCGCTTAAGACTCCGGGCACATGGGTTTTTGAAATGGTTCAGGGAGCCGAAGAATATATGAACGGATCTACTAATACTGTAGATGGATTTAATGTCCTGGACCGGTATACTTTCCGGATCCGGTTGCGTGAGCCGCTCCCGTTTTTCTTAGGTATGCTCGCGCAATGTTACGCATTTGTACTTCCATCCGAGCTGACTGCGCGAACCGGCGTCTTGACGGACGCTTGTGGAACCGGTCCTTTTAAATTAGACCGGCTGGAACCGGATCGGTCACTTGAAATGTCCCGTTTTCACGATTATCACGCACAGCCGATGCCTTACGTGGACAGCGTTTCCGTGAAGTTTGGCGTCTCCGAACCTGAGATTTCGGAAAAATTAAAGAGCGGCAAAATCCATTTTTCCTCTGAGCTTCAAAAGCGATCCCTTGACCATTTTTTGAGTATGTCCGAGTGGCGTCCGCGTTTACAAACAAATGTGCAACTGTACACGTCGTTGATTGCGATCAATAGCAAGATTCCGCCTTTAACCGATGTTCGTGTTAGACAGGCCATTTCGTACGCGATTGACCGTCAGCGGATTGTTCACGATGTCGTGGGTGTGGAACGCGGCGTGATCGCCAGAAGTTTGTTGCCGCCGGGATTGCAGGGATACGATCCTCATGCTGTCGGTTATCTGTTTGATCCTTCGCGGGCGCGAAGCCTTTTGAAACAGGCAAATGTGCCGGAGGGAACGGTTCTGGAAATGTTGCAAACAGAAGCAGGCACGAATCAGGCCGTCTTGCAGATCATTCAGGAGAATTTAAAAGACGTTGGTTTGGAAGTGCGCGTTCAATTCCTTGCGCCCGACCTTTTGCAGCACGCCATCGAAAAAGGGAAGGTGCCGATGCGAATGACAAAATGGGTGGCCGACTATCCGGATCCGGATAATTTTTTATACGTAGCCTTTCATTCGAAGAATCCTGCAATTTATACAGGTTTTCAAAATGCTGATTTCGACAGTTTTGTAGAAGAAGCGAGGTTGGTGGCTGACATCCGCGATCGCGTTCAATTGTATCAGCGCGCTGAAAAAATCTGGATGGAAGAATGTCCATGCGTGGTGCTCTTTCATAATCGCGCTCTCGTGCTTCATCAGGAGAATGTCCACGGTTGTATTCCACACTTTACACAGCCCATCCTCCGCCTCAAAAAAATCTGGCTCTCGTGAGAATCACGTAGTGGCAGAGCATTTGCCATTGCGGTTAACAAATTCTATAGCTCGATTAAGCTTGAAGTAGCTCGAACAATTTTTCGAAAAACAAATGCTCTGCTTTGTCTGAGAGCTAGCAGAGCATTTTCACGTCTGTACCAGTCCCCGATTAAAGCCAGACTTCAGTTGCTATGATGGTCGTACTCACAATTTGGAAAATGCTCTGCCACTACTAAGTAAGCAGCTTGGTAAATTCTTCGGCAGGCACAGGTGGGCTAAAAAACGGACCCTGAGCGGCATCACAATGATGCCATCGCAGGAACGCAAGCTGATCTTCCGTTTCGACATCTTCTGCAACAATCCGAATTCGCAAGCTATGCGCCAGAGTGATCATCGCTGTTGCCACAGATTCCTGCTGCTTATTCTGGGTGATGTCCCGCAGGAATGCGCGATCCAGCTTCAGGCTATTGATCTGGAAGCGTTTCAAATACTCCAAAGAGGAATGCCCGCTGCCGTAATCAGAAATAGAAAGCTGTACGCCTTTCTTGCGAACCTCATCCAGAATTGGAGCCATCTTTTCAGCATTTTGCATGAGCGCTGTTTCATTGATTTGAAGCTCAAGGCTTGCGGGCGAAATCCCGGTTTGTTCCAGGATCCTGGTTAGAGTTCGAATCCAACCATGCTGCATGGCTTCGGCGCCGGTAACACGCGAGCACAATTTCAGTTGAGGATTCGTCTCACGCCATGTTTTCATTTGATTGCAAGATTTTTGCAGCAACCATTCGCCTACTGCCGCCATCATGCCGGTTTCCTCGGCCACCGGAACAAATTCCTCCGGAAAGACAACACCTCTTTCCGGATGATGCCATCGTAAGAATGCTTCACAGCCTTCCAATTTTCCAGTTTCCAGCGAGTAGATTGGCTGGTATTCCACCTGCAGTTCCTGATTCTCGATCGCTCTTCGCAAATTGAGTTCCAGCGGTAACAACGCCATGGCGCGCGTCAACATGCTGTCATCAAACAGCTCATAGCGGTTTCTGCCGAGAACTTTTGCGCGATACATTGCGGTGTTTGCATCATGCAGGATATCCTCCGGTCTATCGTACCCGGAGGAACCTTTTGCAATCCCTATGCTCGCGCTTACATAAAAATCCTGGTCATTGATATTGAAGGGCAAGGCCAGATGTTGTTGAACTCGATCGGCAACAAAAGTCGCATCTTTTACGGCGTGAATATCTTCGAGCAACACCACGAATTCATCTCCACCAACATGCGCTACGGTGTCGCCAAATCTGAGAGATGCTTCGATACGCCGAGCGCAAGCGACCAGCAAGCGGTCTCCAATATTGCGGCCGGAAGCGTCGTTCACAGCTTTAAACTCATCCAGATCAATATAGAGAAGCGCAAAAAGATAATCGGTGCGACGCTTCGTTCGTTTCACCGATCGCCCCAAGCGATCCATGAATAACATTCGGTTCGGTAATCCGGTCAGAGCATCGTAGTATGCCGTGAAAAGAGATGCCTTGTCTGTGATGTCTTCACAAACTGTAATGACGGCCTGCGGGTTGCCGTTTTCATCCGATATAACATCCGAAATTATCTGAACGGGGAATATGCTTCCATCCTGACGAATGTTTACGCTTTCTCTTCGCCAGCTGGATATTTCTCGCGCTTCATCGACAGTGATTCCTTTCCACAAATCACGCGGGGCAAATATACGCGCATCCTTTCCCATAAGATCGGAGATTTCATACCCATGCATTTTGGCTTCCGCCTGATTGGTATAGAGGATTTTGCCGTCCAGACTGGTGATCGTGACACCCAGATTCAAATAATCCATCGCCCGGTGCAGCAATTGAAGGACCTCCTGCTTTCCGGGCTTTCGAGCCCCTTTGGCCATAATTTGGCCGTATTGTATAACAGAAGTATCGTGGACCGTAATTTTTGTCGATATTTTACCGCAGAGAGCGCTGAGAACTCTGAGAATAAAAATAGAATTTTTTCTCTGCGATCTCGGCGTACTCTGCGGTGAAATTACGAGTACGATTTGCGATTAAGGAGGATTCTATGCCGTGGATGGAAGTGACGATGCCGAAGAGGGAAAACGAAATCAAGGAGGGTCTCGTAAAACGGTTGAACCAGGAGTTCATTGATGCTACCGGATTCGAGGAGGAGATCCTTTACATCCGGATATCTGAATTCGAAAGGACAGATGCCGGAGCGGCGGGGCAACTGGCGGGTGTTGCAGGTGTTGCTCACGTGGTTCTCTATTGTCCGCGGATGCGTTTCGATGTGAAACGGATGGTGGTAAGCGGAATCACAAACGCCTTTGCCGGAACAGACGCAAAACCACTCATTCATATCCTAGAATTTCCGTACGAAAATATCGGTGTTGAAGGTAAATTGCTCACCGATACGGATGAAGAACTGGCATCTCGCCCGTTCTATTACGTCGTCCCACGTTAATTCCTGAACTGCGTGAACAAGAAGCACAAACCGGCGGCCAGTCACCAGAACCGGACATAGCGAAAAACGAGCAGGTGTATTTCTTGGTCCGATCAAGGATAAGTTGTGAATGGGAAACGGCAAACTTTACGATCCCCAAATCAACTTTTGCATAATGTAGAATTGATCCAAACCGCAAGCCATGGCCGTTCATTGGGAAAAAGTCTACGTATTTATTAGTAGCACTTTCAACGACATGCACGCGGAACGTGATTACCTGATCAAGGATGTATTCCCGCAACTGGCAGACTGGTGTGAGAGCCGCAAGTTAAGACTTGTCGATGTGGATTTGCGATGGGGCGTTACCGAGCAAGATGCAACTCAAAACCGGAATGTTGTGCAGGTTTGTCTTGAAAGGATCGACGATTGCCGCCCGTTTTTTCTTTGTTTCCTGGGCCAGAGGTACGGATGGACTCCAGGTCCCGATGACATCTCCAACGAGACAATGGAGAGATTCCCGCGACTGACTGAAATTCTCGATGAAGGCCGTTCCGTTACGGAATTGGAAATCATGCATGCGCTCATCCGGCCGTTCCATTCCGGCTCAACCTCGCTTTCTGACTGCGCTTTTTTCTATTTTCGCTGCCCTTCCTATTTATCGAAGCTTCCAGAGCAACCTGAATATCTAATCAGGATCTATACGGATCAGGCTGAAAAGGATGTCGTGCGGAAAAAAGCGTTGCTGGGAAAACAAACGTATCTGAAGCATGTTCTGATTCCCCGAACGGGCAGGCGGGGGCGTTACTATCAGGCGGAATGGCTTCCCGATCAATCCACACCGGAGCTTGCCATCCCATTGCAATGTCCGGCGCTGCTGAAGGAGAACGTGGAACGCTGGCGCGCACAGTGGGATGAAGTCGCAGGTGTGAAAGCCTCAGCCTCACAAACGTCACTGCTGGATCGCATCAAACGATGGTCCCGTAATCAATCCAACTCTGATCGAAATGAGATTAGCGATCCGGCTGAATCCAAGAAGGCCGCCGTATTTAACGAGAAACTTACACGCGGCAGGCCCGGCGATTTCAAATGCGACCGGGAGCCTTTACGAGACGTGATTTTGAATGATTTGCAGGCGGCTATCAGCGCTCGTTTTCCCGATCATGTTCCCGCAATATCTCAGACAGCCCTTCAAAAAGAGATGGATCAACAACATCATTTTCTTTTCGTTCAGAGTGAAGGTTTCGTCTCGCGCGGAGATGACTTTTCAGAACTGGATGCTTACACGATCGGGCCAACGAACAAAATCTTCTTTTTGACGGGAGAAGGCGGTCTGGGAAAATCCATGCTGCTGGCAAACTGGATTGAATCGTGCCTGAAAAATCCGGACAGGTTCGGGAAAACGACTTTTCATTTTCGATTTGTAGGTCAAAGCGATCTATCGAATAGAGTAGAAGACGTTCTTTTTTCGCTCCTTTCGGAACTTCAAGAAGTTGCGAACAAAATTCCGCTATTCACTACTCAGATCAGAGATTTGCCGGATGGAAAAAAGGAAACAGCAACCCTACCATTAAAGATTCCTTCCGATCCGGTCCCGTTACGCGAATCCTGGACCGATTTGCTTGAGATGGCAGGCGCTCAAGGAAAAACAGTAATCGTCATAGACGCCCTGGACCAATTGGAATCAGGATTGGACGACCTGGCGTGGTTGCCGTGGGAACTTCCCGAAAACGTTCGCCTCATCGTTAGTTTCAAACGGCAGGCGCAGACGAGCTCGATCGAAACCTCGCTCCGGGACAATCCCCAGTCAATCGTTTCAGAAATCCTGTCTTTTGACCGGATGGAAGACCGTCGTAAACTCGTGCGCTCCTATCTGATGCAATATCTCAAAGAGCTCGATGATAATCTTCTCAATGCCGTCATTCAGTTGCCGGGAGCCGGGAATCCACTCTATCTCAAAGTCGTGCTTTCGGAGCTGCGAGTGTTCGGCGCGTTCGCGAATCTAAGGAACAAGATCCGGGATGATTTTGGTGATGGTCCGAACACCGCTTTTCTTGCAGTACTGTCGCGCCTGGAAAATGATCCCGCCTACTCTCCGGTTCCACCGCAAACGGCCGTGCCACTTCTCTTCGGCCTGCTCGTTCACTCAAGAAGAGGACTCTCGGCCGATGAACTGGTTGAAATGTTCTTACAGGTTTTGAATCCGGGAAAATATACGCGAAAAGAAATAACGGATGCAGTTTATTTACAGTTGCGGCAGGTTCGCAGTTTCCTGTCTCGTAGAGAGGGGCGATACGATTTTTTTTACGAGAGTTTTCGATCAGCGGCAGGCCGGCGCTATGTTTGTACAGATTCGAAACAACCAGGTCAGCGCTTAAGATGTGAATGGCACACCATTCTAGCAGACTACTTTAATGCGTTGCCGTTGCGGGAAAACCAAACAAATATTCCGGTTCGGAGAAAGGTGTCCGAGTTGCCCTTTCATCTGATTCAATCGGAACAGTGGGAGCGTTTAACCGAAACGCTGTGCAGTCTTCAGTTTGTTGAAGCAAAATGCTCAGCCGGAATGACCTATGATCTGGTATCGGACTATCAGGCAGCAATCGAAGCCTTGCCTGAAAGAAAAGCCGAAAGAGAGGTAGAGGCATCATCGGAAGAACGAATCGCAAGATTCACACGCGAACAGGTTGTTTACGCGGCCGGAAAAGGTCCATTGCCACAAATTCCCGTTTCCACTCCACCATGGCAGAACGAACGCATTGAATCGGAGAGTGAACGAATTCGAAAGGAAACGTCGCGCTTAAGTCGAATTCGAGCATTTTTTGCATTTGTGAACGCAGAGAGCCATCATCTCGCCAATCATGGAACACGCTCCGGATTCTGTGTGCAACAAGCATACAACCTGATGCGTGACGGCCCTGTCGGCATTGCTGCGAAAGCAGCAATAGAATCACAGAAAGCTCCCCTGCTGTTACGAAGGCATTTGACCCGACCTGTCTACAATCCCCATTCTTCACTGATCCGCATTATTGAATGTGGCGACTATTCGTATCACCGAAACAGACGCATTCTTGCCGCATCGAATGATGGCTCCGTAGCCGTGTGCGAAGGGGCAAAGAATACATTGCGTGTATGGGATCTAAAAACAGGCAAGTGTAAGAAGATCATAAAAGGGTTGTACAAAAATATTATCGCGATCACTCCCGATGGAAGACTCCTCGTATCCGGCTCGGGATACAGCCCGATTCGGATTCATGAAGTTGCGACGGGACGAGAAGTACGGATTCTTGATTCAAAACATGTTTCTGCACTCGCCGTCACTGCTGACGGCAGTCGAGTTGTTTCCGGAGATGGAGGAGGAAGAGTTCATGTTTGGGACACGATCAATGGCGAGCTGAAAAAAACCATTCAAGCTCATGGCCTTGAAATCAAGATGCTGGACCTGACGGGTGACGGACATCTTGCAGCCGTCGTGTCGGAAAATGCTTTTAGCGTTCTGAATCTTGAAACGGAAAAGCAAATGCGTTTCGAACATGGCGGAGATAGGGACAGTCCCACAACTGCAGCGATTTCTTTAAACGGTCAAGTTGTTGTTTCCGCGTGCAATGAGCGCTTGTTTCTCTGGCTCGTTGGAGAAGCTCGCTCTGCGGGAGTGTTAACAGGACATTCAAAGACAATTCTTGCAGCGGCCGCCACTCCTGATTTCCGGCTGATCATTTCCGGAGGCTGGGATCACACGGTACGCATTTGGGAAACCGCCACGGGCCAATGCCTGCGTATCTTTGAAGGCCATACCGGAACAATCACTTCCGTCTGGATAACAATAGACGGGCGCCGTGCCATTTCTCAAGCCGATGACGGAACGCTCAGAGTGTGGGACGTGGAAAAAGGAAGTGTTTCCGAGCCTCCCCATCACCCGGGAAGCGTTTCCACGTTTATTTCGGAGACCAGCACTGAGATTTTTTCGGGAAGTAAGGAGAAGCAACATTCCATCCGCATGTGGAGTCCGGATGGAACCTGCAAGAAAACGATTTCCGGTGAATCCAATTACGATCATCGCACTTCCGGCGGTACGAGTCTGATGGATTCGTTGCCTGGCGGAAAGTTGTTGGCTAAAGATGAATGGGATTTTGCATGCGCTATCTGGGATATTAAAAGCGGAAAGTGTCTGCACTTTCTTCCTCATTCTAATTACATCTGGAGATTTGTAACTTCGCCTGATGGATCGAGAATCATTTCGGTGAGCGCAGATAAGACGATTCGAATGTGGAATCCTGAAACTGGAGACTGCGAGAGAACATGGAGTAATTCTTCCGCCGGCGTTCATTATGTGGCGATTTCTCCGGACGGCCGGCGCATTGCAACAGCACACGGCGATCAACATGTGCGAGTCTGGGACATTGAGAAGAATGAACCGGTCTACATACTTCGAGGTCACAAAGAAAATGCAAAGCTGGTTTCATTCACTCCGGATGGACGTTTGCTGATATCGGCCGGTGGTGATTTCTCGTCAACAGCAGATACAAATGATGCCGCAATCCGCATTTGGAACCTGGATACAGGCAAGCTTCTATCCACTTTAACAGGCCATACCCGATCAATCGAAGCGCTTGCAATAACGCCCGATGGCCGCACTCTCGTAACAGGAGGTTGGGACTATACGATCAGGGTCTGGGACATTAAACAGGGGAAATGCCGGTTCAAAATCGAAGAATCTGCGCCTGTAAATGAACTGGTGATTACGTCGGACGGCCGCTACGTGTACCCTGTAAAACTGCAAAATGAACTTACCCTCTTCGATTTATCCGAAATGCGCAACATCGCATTGTGCAAGTTCAGAAGCGCTGTTGTAGCGATGGCGAATAAGAACGATTTGGTGGTCGCCTGTGATAGAAGTGGACACATGCATTTTCTTGAAACCAGAAATCTAGCTGCGTTTCCGTCGGTAACAACGATCGTTCGCTTATATCGTTCAGACCAACTCGCCTGGGATGCAAAGTTTACTGCAAAATGTTTCCGGTGCGGACTGCGGTTTGAGCCTGACGAAAGACACATCGGTTACATCGCAAGATTGCAGCAGCTCTATTCCGGAATTCCGGTCTTGCACGCCCCGCTCGAATCCTGGGTTGATCCTCAGCTCATCACAAACTGCCCTGCCTGCCGGCAACAATTACACTTCAATCCTTTTATCGTTGATAACTCAGAATAACGGAACAGACGCAAAACCACTGAACCTGAGGAACAAGAAATAGAAGCCGGCGGCAAGCCACCAGAACCCGACATAGCGAAAAACGAACAGTGTATTTTTTGCTCCGATCAAGGATAAGTTGTGAATGGGAAACGGAAAAACAGGCTCTGTAGTTTTCCGTCCGGTGGTGTAGGCGAATGAAATCGTTACTACGGTCAGCGCAATAATAAACTGGAATAGAAACCGGTTCCATTCCGCGGGGAATTGGATTATTCCAAGGTCATTTAAAATCATTGTGACGACATACCAGGCGAGAGTAAGGAAGATTCCGATACGCAACAGAAGGCGATAGCGAAAACAAAAATCAAAAAATTTGATCGCCCGTTCGAAACAGTTATCAACGCACAATTGAATTTGAATCATCTTTCCTGAAGTAACATCTAAACTGCTGCGGGCATGTTTTGTACTTCCACACCAGAAGCACCGCTTACTGGAATTTCGAAGGAAAAACGGCCTCGCAATGAGCCGGTGTCCGAACATAATGGCCACAGCGGCTGCGAAACTTGGTAGAACGCCGAACGGATATCTCAGGAACAGCGCCAGCACTAAGGGAATAAACAAGAACAGCAACAAACCTTGAAGAATAATTGCAAATTGCATATTGCATATTGCAAAAAGAACATCTACTGCCAATTTTCAATATGCAGTATGCAATATGAAATTTGCATTATTATGTTATATTCTTGCCTCTGCAGGTAGCAGATCGTCTTCGCAACTCAGGAGGTTCCACTCATGGCTTTGGAATTGGTACAGGTCATTACGGAGCAGGGCTCCCTTAATCGGAAGGCAGAGCCTGCGATTCCGGATCAGGATTTGTTAGTGCTTTACCGGACGATGGTGCTCACGCGTCAATTTGATGACCGCATGATGAAGCTTCAGCGACAAGGCCGAATCGGTTTCTATCTTCAATCTTTAGGTGAAGAAGCGGCACATATTGGAGCGGCGTACGCATTGGGTCCGAAAGACTGGATTTATCCGTCGTATCGCGAGCCGGGCGCCGCCTTTTATCGTGGTTTTCCATTGACCAAGTATGTATCTCAATTGATGGGAAATGCGAACGATCCGATTAAAGGAAGACAGATGCCGGTCCATTTTTCTTATCGTGAAGGAAATTTCACGTCCGTTTCCAGTCCTGTTGGGACTCAAATTCCACAAGCTACGGGAACCGCCTGGGCTGCAAAATTAGCAAAGGATCCCATCGTGGTTCTTGCATTTTTTGGCGAAGGAGCTACTTCAGAAGGCGATTTTCATGTTGGACTGAACTTTGCGGGCGTATTCAAAACCCCCAGCATTTTCTTTTGCCGCAACAACGGGTATGCGATTTCGGTTCCGCTCTCACGGCAAACTGCTTCGGAAAGCATCGCAATCAAAGCAAAAGCATACGGAATCGAAGGAGTCCGTGTGGACGGCAACGACATTCTGGCCGTAATCAAGGCAACGCGGGAAGCAGCTGATCGTGGGCGCCGGGGTGATGGCGCAACTTTGATCGAAGCAGTGACTTACCGGCGGGGTGCGCATTCTTCAAGCGACGACCCTCGCATGTATCGTACGGATGATGAAGTGGAAAGACAAACTTTGCTGGATCCAATCTTCCGTTTTCGGAAATACCTGGAAGAGAAAAAATTATGGAACGATCAGAAGGAAGATATGCTGCAAGAAGAATTAAAAAATGAAATTCTTTCTGCAGTTACCGAATCCGAAAAATTCGGACCGCCTCCAGTGGAAAGCTTATTCGAAGATGTGTTTGCTGAATTAACACCCGAATTGAAAGAGCAACAACAATACCTGATGGATCATCTAAAGCGTCATCCGCGGACTCCGGAGGTGAAGTAATGGCTGTCGTAAATATGATTCAAGCCCTGAATGATGCTCTTCGCATCGAAATGAACAGGGATCCCCGCGTCATCTTAATGGGTGAGGATGTCGGAAAGCTGGGAGGCGTCTTTCGCGTAACCCTGGATTTGTACAAGGAATTCGGTCCGGACAGAGTGATTGATACACCTTTAGCGGAAGCCGGCATCATTGGGACCGCTATAGGAATGGCCCTCTACGGTCTGCGTCCCGTACCGGAAATTCAGTTCAGTGATTTTATTTTCCCAGCTTATGACCAGATCATAAATGAGCTCGCGAAATACCGGTATCGTTCGGGCGGCCAGTATGCGTGTCCTGTCACGATTCGAACGCCCGTGGGTGGCGGTATCCGAGGTGGCCATTATCATAGTCAGAGTCCGGAAGCTCTATTCATTCACCCTTCCGGGATGAAAGTGGTGATTCCTTCCAACCCGTATGATGCCAAAGGGATGCTTTTGTCCGCGATTCGTGATGAGGATCCGGTTTTGTTTATGGAACCTAAGAGGATTTATCGCGCCGCAAAAGGGGAAGTTCCGGAAGGAGAATACACGGTGCCGCTGGGTAAAGCTTCCCTTGTCAGAGAAGGCGAGGATGTGACGCTTCTTGCCTACGGGGCGATGCTTCACACCGCCAGCGAGGCCGCGGAATTGATTGAAAAAGAAGATGGCACACGGTGCGAGGTTATCGATTTGCGTTCGCTCCTTCCGCTGGATGCAGAAACCATTCTGGAATCCGTTAAGAAGACGGGTCGCGCTGTGGTCGTGCATGAAGCGCCACGCAATTGCGGATTTGGAGCGGAGCTGGTCGCGTTAATTACGGAAAAGGTATTTCTTCATCTGCAAGCTCCTCCGCTTCGCGTCACAGGATTTGATACACCCTTTCCGTACACACTTGAAAATGAATATTTGCCTGATGCAGGGCGCATTCGTGAGGCCGTGCAGACGGTGATGAATTATTGAGGTGATTTATGCCATACGAATTTCGTCTACCTGATATCGGTGAAGGTGTTGTTGAAGGGGAAATCGTTAAGTGGCATGTGAAGCCGGGCCAGGCAGTGAAAGAAGATGATCCGATGGTGGAAGTAATGACTGATAAGGCCACTGTCATGATTCCATCGCCGCGAAAAGGAACGATTCTTGAAACGCGCGGTGAAGAAGGGGGAATTGTAAAAGTGGGCGCAGTGCTGGTTACGCTGGATACAGGTGATGGCGCTGCAGCTCCGGC